>JALBVE010000002.1 GCA_025050575.1 Candidatus Devosia symbiotica | reverse complement strand
GGGCGGGGTTGTATTCTTAATTACGGCAATTCCCTACCCCCAAGGGGAAGGGAGCCGCAAGACCTCGTCTTCGGTAGGGCGTGAAATGTTCCAGAAACCCGCTGCCCAATCTGACTTGCAGGTAGACGCCTCAGTTCGGACTGGCGACGCGATGCTCGTGCACAATCATCCAAACGGCTGTCCGGCGAGCCAGAACCGAGGTGCCGCGCCCGCCGCTGGATTGGCGTGTGCCATCGATTGCTCGTCGGTCAGACGCGCCCAAGTGGCTTCAATAGCCTGCCGGATCGCCGCAATTTCATAATGGGATCCGTCGCCAAACCAGAATACGGCATCATCGGCAATCAGCGGCTGAACCACCGCAAATTGGTATGCATTGATCCGCTCGCCATAAAGCATCATTAGCGATTCCGGCGTGCGCTGATCTAACGCCAGATACCAAGCTTAATACTTACGCAGCAATCCGACCAGACGCCCCTGCACCTTGATCCGGTCAGGCGGAAAAATTCGCGCCTCATAGGCAGGATTGGCGGCCTCAAGAGCGATCGTATTTCCCTTTCGGCGCAAGCGCTTGAGGGTAGCTTCTTCATCATCAACAAGAGCGACAATGATTTCGCCGGTATTGGCCGCATCCTGCCGCTTGATAAGAATAGTATCACCATCGAAAATGCCGGCGTCGATCATCGAATCGCCGCGCACTTCGAGCGCATAATGTTCGCCACTACCCAGCATTTCGGGCGGCACCATAATGGTGTGAGAATAGTTCTGGATCGCTTCGATCGGCGTACCCGCAGCGATGCGTCCCATCACCGGAATGGCGATTGGCCGCGCATAATTCTCAATCGAAGACATCCGTGCCGACGGGCTGGCTACCTTGCCCAGATTGCCTTCGATCACTGATGGCTCAAAACGCGCCTTGCGCCCACCCAGCGATGGATTCATCGAATCGGGTAGCTTGAGCACTTCGAGTGCCCGCGCCCTGTTGGGCAGACGGCGAATGAAGCCGCGCTCTTCCAACGCGGTGATCAGCCGATGAATACCTGACTTGGACGCCAGATCGAGCGCGTCCTTCATCTCGTCGAACGATGGCGGAATACCGCTTTCCTTCATCCGTTCGTGGATGAACATCAGCAGTTCGTGTTGTTTACGCGTTAGCATGGGTCCCTCTGGGATGAGAATCGGAACATAGACAGAACGACTATATGTGTTCCAGTTATGTTCTGCAACATTCCCGAGAATTTACCGCGATGCACAAGAATTTGGGTATCAGAAGGCGTCGACGACAATGGTCTCAACAAGTGCGCCTCTGGCCTGCTCGAGGTCCTGTTCGGGCTCGATGATCAGCAGCTCTGCGCTCGCCATCGACGAGGTGTGGCCGCATATTGATACGCTAGAAATCCAGTGTCACACTCAGTTCGAGCAGGATCTCCTGCACAATGTCATGGTCGCCAACGCTGGCCCCGCCAGTGGTGATCAATACATCGGGCGCCTCGGCAAAGATTGCCTGCAGCCTAGCGCGCAATGTATCCCGGTCGTCACGGGCAATGCTGTGATCGATGGCCCGCTTGGTATAAGGCGCCAGTAGGGGCGTCAGCCCAAAACTGTTCGAGGCCCCGATCTGATCGGGGCCCAAAATGCCCCTGGCAGTTCGAGTTCATCGCTGCTCACCAACAGGGCAATGCGCGGTCGCCTCGACACCGTCAGGGCAGGGGCATTGGCAGCTGCGGCGACGGCTAGCTGCATCGGTGTCAGCTGAAGCGGATCAAGCCGTCGGCCAAGCGCACCCCTTCCTGCATGATCACCGCATCGGCACCTGCCGGCACCGGCGCCCCGGTAAAGATCCACACTGCCTCGCCAGCAGCCACTGTGCCGGCGAAGCCCGCGCCGGCCTGCGTCGTCCCGATGACGTGCAGGCCGTGTCGTTCAACGATATCGACCGACCGCGCGGCATAGCTATCCATGACGCTGGCAGCAAAAGGCGGCTGATCGTGCCGCGCCAGCAAGGGTTCGAACAGAACTAGCCTGGCTGGCCCAGGCTAGGGCAACATTTTCACTTGTCGGAGTTGGCACGCGTTTCAGGATTACAGCAATGGCGTTCTCAACCGGGAGCAGGCTCATAGCCACACAAAGTCGCCTGACTTGCCGACGGATTTCTCCATCAGACAAATATCGATCACCACCATGCCGCGGTCGATCGTCTTGGTCATGCCATATAGCGTCAGCGCCGCCGTCGACACGCCGACCAGGACTTCCATTTCAACGCCGGTCTGTCCGGTGGTTTCGGCTGTCGCCATCACCACAATGACGTCCTCGTCATGTTCGGCAATGGTTATGCTGACCTTGGTCAGGATGATCGGATGGCACAACTGGATCAATTCAGATGTCTTCTTGGCAGCCATGATGCCGGCAATCTGCGCCACGGCCAGTGCGTCGCTCTTTTCAGCCCCCGCTATGATGATGGCATGGGTCAGTAGCGCTCGGGTCGCGGCCGTCACATCATCCTGGCGCATCAGGCTTTCGCCGACTAGGAAGGTGCCGATTCCTGCCTCCTGATCGAGCTTGAGTACATGCTCATGGCTGACAATGCCGCTCTCGCTGACCAGTAGCGTGCCGCTGGGCATGCTGACCGCCAGATTGATCGACGTCTCCAGGGCGGTCTCAAAGGTCCGCAGATTGCGGTTATTGATGCCGATGAATTCGGCACCCAGCGCCACGGCCCGAGAGATATGTGCCGATTGGCGTTTCCAGATCGGCCACGATGCGCCGCCAGACGATCTGCAATTTCCCGGCATTTATTGCCCTGAGAAGGGCTAAAAATCGTCGCCCGGTGATCCGGCAGGTGATTACCGGCCGGTGGCGAGCGCCCGCTGCAAGGCCTGCTCATTGATAAGCAGGCCCGCATCGTCGCGGATAGCCATAACAAATTCTCCGTACAGACCCACCCGCATTTCATTTTCCAGATTTTCCTGGGCGCCGGCATCCAGCGGGCCTTCCGCAGGGATCACGTCAACGATCTGGAACACAATGTGTTCGCCCGCCTGACTGAGGGTGGCGCCATGCAACGAACCGTCGCCAGCAAAGGCTGCGGCAGCCACCGTACTATCAATGCTGCCATCAGGGGCACCAAAGCGGGTGAATGACGTGCTCAATTGCCGGAACACATTGTAACTGGCGGCCACATCAGCAATCGGCATGCCTGCATCAAGTTTGGCCACGGCGGCGGCGCTGGCGGCCTCCAGTGCAGCATTGGTGCGTTCGGCAGTCAGTGCCGCCAGAATCTCGTCGTGCACTTCATCAAGCGTTTGGTCACGCGCCGGTTCAATGGCGGTGAGATCGAAATACAGATTGCCGTTGCCGGTCAGTGGAATAGCCGCCGTCAACTGGCCCTTCTCGGCCTTGAAAACTGCCTGGCTGATACGACCGACATCGGCCGCAGCCAGATCGGACAGCACGTTCAGCTCCGTGCCGCTCGCGGTAATCTTGGTCTCGTAAATGTCCAGACCAAAGCGATCGGCAATTTCGTTCAGCGGCCGGAACGCAGCTCGCAATTCTTCAACCTGATCCTGCACATCAGGGATCTCGTTACGCGCCTCGGTCCACGCCAGATTTTGGGCGATTTGCGCACGAACCTCGTCAAGACTAGGCACACCGCCAGGCTCGATTGCCGAAACATGCACGGCACGCTTGCCGGCGACACCGTCGATGATAGCAAAGCCACCATCGGCCAGGCCAAAAGCGGCCCCGGCCAGATTGGGGTCATTGACCTCGTTCTGCGCCAGACTGCCCAGATCGGTTGTGGTCAGGCCGTTATCGGTTACTAGCGTGTCGAAGCTGGTTCCGGCGGTCTGGCCAGCTTCAAACGCGGCAATCTGTGCTTCGTTCAAGACCACCTGTTGAATGGTGCGGCGCTCGGGCTTAGTTAGATCGACCTTGGTCCGCTCGTATTCGGCAGCAATCGCGTCGTCTCCAATGATCTTAGTGGTTGCTAGATCGGCAGGCGATAGGCGCAACATCTGCACGGTGCGGGTTTCAACAGTGCGGAAATCGCCCTGATGTTCTCTCAGATAGCTCATCAGTTCGTTCTGGGTTGGCTGGGCTGGCGTTTCGATATTGGTGTTGCCCAGCACGAAATAGTCGATCGTGCGTTTGTCTGCTGCATAGCGGTTGATTAGACTTGAGGCTATGGTGGACAGTGTAACATCCCCAAATAGACTCTGCACCACTTGCTGGCGGCGCGCCGAATTGCGCTGATCGTGGAAATAGTCGGCTTCGGTGATCCCGTTCTGCCGCAAAACCTCGGCAAAGGCGCTTGGATCAAAGTGACCCAGAATCCCCTGGAACGATAGATCGGCCCGTAGCATCTCGCTCAATTTATTGTCGGACACGCCTAGACCGAAATCGTTCGCCAGTTGATCGAGTGCCGCATCCTGCGCTAGATCCTGCAGCACCATGGAGGGGATGCCCAGGCTCATCGCTTGATCGCTTGTCGGCAGCGAACCGAATTGCTGGGCAAACTGGTTGAGCTGACGCTGATAGGCGCGCAAGAAGCTGCGTGAGTTGATTTCGACGTCGCCGACACGAGCCACCGTACTGGTGCCTAAATCAGCAATTACATTGTTAATGCCGAATCCGACTAGACAAATGAGCAGGAGCGCCACTATTGCCTTGCCGGGCCAGGATTTCGCAAAACTACGCATATCATCGAGCATATCGGACGTTCCGTTCAGAGACTTAAGCCTTTACCGCAACGGCGGGGCAGTAGTAATCCATTTTTGATAGCCGGGGTTAGGGTAAAGCTCGTCCTGGTGCAAGAGTTAAGGAGTAGCAAACAGTGACCACGACAATTTCGCCGTTGATCGCAGGTAACTGGAAAATGAATTGTTTGCGTGGCTTACTGGACGAGTTGACGGCCCTGGCCGGCATGCTCACCACCGGTGAGGCGCCGCGCGCCATCGTGGTGATCTGCCCGCCGGCCACCATTCTGTCCGAAGTCGCCCAGCTCGGCGCCATCGCCGGCATTCAGGCCGGCGGCCAGGATTGCCACGCTCAGGCCCACGGCGCTCACACCGGCGACATCTCTGCCGGCATGCTGGCCGATGCCGGCGCCCAATATGTCATCGTCGGTCACTCCGAGCGCCGCGCCGATCATGGTGAAATCGACGCCCAGGTTCTGGCCAAGGCCGAAGCTGCCATCGGAGCCGGTCTCAAGCCCATCGTCTGCGTCGGCGAAACCGAGGCCCAGCGCGATAGCGGCGAGGCCGAAACGGTCGTCGCCGCCCAATTGGCCGCCTCGGTCCCTGATGCTGCCGGTCAACACGAGGTTATCGTAGCCTACGAGCCCATCTGGGCCATCGGCACGGGCCGCACCCCTACCGTGCAGGACATTACTCACATGCATGCGGCGATCCGCCAGCAGTTAACGGCACGTTTTGCCGAAAAGGGCCTGACAATGCGCATTCTCTATGGCGGTTCCCTCAAGCCACAGAACGCCCGAAAAATTCTGGCGGTGGAAAACGTCAATGGCGGGCTGGTTGGCGGCGCCAGCCTCTTGGCAAAGGACTTTTATACCATTATCTCATCGGTATAGCCCTGTGAGCGCCAAAGGCTGATCGGAAATTCTGCCCGGACTTTGGCATTTGCTGGCTGAGGCGTGTATGGCGCGTCATCTTTATGACACACTAATAGACTGAGACACGATGGCGAACGTCATGATTGTTGCCTATCTGCTGATCGTCCTCGCGCTAATAGCAGTAATCTTGCTGCAGCGCCCCGAGGGCGGTGCACTGGGAATTGGTGGTAGCGGTGGTGGCGGCCTGATGACCGCGCGTGGCTCGGCAAACCTGCTGACTCGTACAACAGCAATTCTGGCGATGTTGTTTTTTGCCACGGCAATTGGCCTGACGATTCTCAGCGAACTGGATCGCAGTACATCAGGCATTCTCGATCGCGCGGCGACAACCACTGACGGCAGCGCAGAACCCGCAAGCGTGCTGGACGCGCTTAATTCGCTGCAGGGTGACGCTTTAGATGCACCTCCCGCTGTCGATGCCACTCCGGCCGCGGACGCTGCGCCCGCCGAATCCGCATCCCAGAGCAATGCCGATCTGCCGGCACCCGACGCACCAGCGACGATCCCGGCTACTTCAGGCGAACAACTAACCACCGCAAGGCATGACGATTGAGGGGGATGGCAACATCCCCTTCTTCTTTTTGTGTAGAACCGCTTTTCGTGTAGAGTCGCACGCGCGCTCTACGAATCGATGCTGATGTGATTAAGATGAGCGCCCATGACTCGGTACGTATTTATCACCGGAGGCGTGGTCTCCTCTTTAGGTAAAGGTCTTGCATCGGCAGCGCTTGGCGCCGTCCTTCAAGCGCGCGGCTACAACGTGCGCCTGCGTAAGCTTGACCCCTATCTCAACATCGATCCGGGCACTATGTCGCCCATCCAGCACGGCGAAGTGTTTGTCACTGATGACGGCGCTGAAACCGATCTGGATCTGGGTCATTATGAGCGCTTTACTGGTCGCGCCGCCAACAAGTGTGATAACATCACTACCGGTCGCATCTACTCCGATATCCTGACCAAGGAACGCAAGGGCGAGTATCTGGGCGCCACGGTCCAAGTCATCCCCCACGTCACTGACGCCATCAAGAACTTCGTGCTTGAAGGCAATAAAGAGTTTGATTTCGTGTTAGTCGAGATCGGCGGCACGGTCGGCGATATCGAAGGTCTGCCGTTCTTCGAGGCGATCCGCCAACTAGGCAATGATCTGCCGCGCGGCGACACCTGCTATCTGCACCTGACGCTGGTGCCCTATATTTCTTCGGCTGGCGAACTAAAGACCAAGCCAACTCAACACTCGGTCAAGGAACTGCGCTCCATCGGCATCGCACCCGACGTGCTACTAGTCCGCTGCGGCCGGCCGATTCCCGAAGGCGAAAAGAAAAAGCTCTCGCTGTTCTGCAATGTGCGCGAAAGCGCCGTTATAGAGGGCCTCGACGTCTCTTCGATCTATGATGTGCCGCTGGCCTATCATCACGCGGGCCTGGACCACGAAATCCTGGCTACCTTCGGCATCAAGGACGCGCCCGAGCCCGATCTGACGGCCTGGCAAGAAATCTCTACTCGGCTGCACAGCCCTGAGGGCGAGGTCAATATCGCCATTGTCGGCAAATATACCTGCCTCAAGGACGCCTACAAATCCCTGTCGGAAGCTCTGACCCATGGCGGCATCGCCAACAAGGTCAAGGTCAATTTGCAATGGATCGACTCCGAAGTCTTCGAGCGCAACGACCCGGCGCCCTATCTCGAGCATGTGCACGGCATTTTGGTGCCCGGCGGCTTTGGCGAACGCGGTTCGGCTGGCAAGATCGAGGCGGCTCGTTTCGCCCGCGTCAAGGACGTTCCCTATTTCGGCATCTGCTTTGGCATGCAGATGGCCTGCGTCGAAGCGGCTCGAAATACAGCTGGCATCAAGAATGCCTCCTCGACCGAATTCGGCCCGACCAAGGAACCCATTGTCGGCATGATGACCGAATGGATGAAGGGCAACGACATTGAAAAGCGGCCCTCCGAGGGCGATCTGGGCGGTACCATGCGGCTGGGCGCCTATCCGGCCCAGCTCACGCGCGGCAGCCGCGTCGCCGACATTTACGGCACGACCCACATTTCCGAGCGCCATCGTCATCGCTATGAGGTGAACATGGATTATCGCAAGATGCTCGAAAAGAACGGCCTGCTGTTTTCCGGCATCTCGCCTGATGGCAAACTGCCTGAAATCGTCGAACGCACTGACCATCCCTGGTTCATCGGTGTACAGTTCCACCCCGAGCTGAAATCAAAACCCTTCGAGCCTCATCCATTGTTCGCCAGCTTCATCGCGGCGGCCGTGGATCAGAGTCGACTCGTCTGATGGTATGGCCCGGCCTGGAACCATGTCGAGCGCCTATCCATCGGCCGATAGGCCGAGGAAGTCCGGAGCAATTTCGACACCGCCATTGCCCTTGTCGGCAAGATTAGCTATCTCATTTGTATCGGTACGATCTAGACCTATAGGGGGTCCGCAGCGGTCCTGCCAATGCTGGCATCGGCGGTCAAATA
Organism: Candidatus Devosia symbiotica; assembly: GCA_025050575.1. Lineage (GTDB taxonomy): Bacteria > Pseudomonadota > Alphaproteobacteria > Rhizobiales > Devosiaceae > Devosia > Devosia symbiotica. The sequence continues at coordinate 54,198 of JALBVE010000002.1, read as the reverse complement.
CCCTTTTTGCGACTATGGCGTGCAGAAGATCAACATCAAGGCGGATTTGTTGCGGCGCGTCTATCGGCAGAATTTCCCGGTCAGCATTGTCCATCCCGGCCACGCTGTCTAATTTCGGGCTCGAAACCGTCCATCACGTCTATGCCGATAACGTGGCGCAAATCATCATCGACGCTTTCGACAATCGCTCCCTCGCCGTCGGCGAAAGCTTTCACGCCGTCTCGTCTAGCACCCTGACGTTGCGCGGCTATGCCGAGGCCATGTATCACTAGTTCGGTCACGAAGCCCAACCTATCCTTCGCGCCGTTTAGGCAATGGGAGAGCGGGCAGGTCCGGATGACGCTAAGGCAAGCTGGGAACACATCGCTCGCTCGCCCAATTGCTCGATCGACAAGGCGCGCCGCCTGCTCGGCTATTAGAAATTACCAATTGACCTGATCCCATTGGGGTCCTGGGTCCAGAGATTGCCACCGCTATCGACGTTCAGTTTCTTGTCAGTTATGGCGAAGCCCTGCGGCCCGCACATGGGCCAGCAGACCATCAATATTCTCTAGTTTTCAGGCAAATGTGGTTGATGTGGTTGATCTCCTCGAATGTTGAACTGGCCTTGCTGAACATCTCAATAAACGTGCGACCGCCAAGATCGAGATAATAGCCGATCCACTTGGCGCCACGCATGAAGGTGAAGGCCGTCGGGATGCCGAGCGCATCGCGATAAAAGGCTTCGGTGGCCGCCAGATCATGGGCAAAAATGCAGGTATGCGTGACCTGTTTAGTAAAGGCTCTGTTCATTAAAATCCTCCCGAAAGGCTAATATGTTAGCGCTATCGCTCGATGACTGCCGTTGCCAAAGCTAGCAATAGCACCGGCTGCATCCACGAAAACCGGATTTTTTTTGGCTACCCTCTTTTCCTTGTCATGGGGTGCGTCTAACAGAGAGTCAGTAATCGCGCGAACCCACACCAGAAGGGCTTTCCATGTCTTCAATCATCCGCGTCACTGGCCGCCAGATCTATGACAGTCGCGGGAATCCAACGGTAGAAGTTGATGTGGTGCTCGACGATGGCAGCTTCGGCCGCGCTGCTGTGCCGTCAGGTGCTTCCACCGGCGCCCATGAAGCAGTCGAACTGCGCGACGGCAGCACAAGATATTCCGGCAAGGGTGTGACTCAGGCTGTCGAAAACGTCAATTCGGTGATCTTTAACGAGATCCAAGGCATGGATGCTCTCGATCAGATCGGCGTTGATCAGGCAATGATTAACCTCGACAGCACGCCCAACAAGGCCCGCCTGGGCGCGAATGCCATTCTTGGCGTCTCGCTGGCCGTGGCCAAGGCCGCTGCTGAATCCAGCGAACTGCCGTTCTATCGCTATATCGGTGGTCCAAACGCCCGTGTGCTGCCCGCGCCGATGATGAACATTATCAATGGCGGCGAGCATGCCGATAACCCTATCGATATGCAGGAATTCATGATCTTGCCCGTTGGCGCGGAAAACCTGGCCGACGCCGTGCGAATCGGCTCGGAAATCTTCCATACCCTGAAAAAGGGTCTGTCTGCGGCAGGCTTCAACATCTCGGTTGGCGACGAAGGCGGCTTTGCACCGAACCTAAAATCAGCGGACGAAGCCCTTGGCTTCATCATGCGCTCGATCGAAAAGGCTGGTTACAAGCCCGGCGAGGATGTTTTCCTCGGTCTCGATTGCGCTGCCACCGAATATTACAAGAACGGTAAGTACGAGATGGTCGGCGAGGGCAGGTCACTCTCCTCGGACGACAATATCCGCTTTCTGGCTGATCTGGCTGCCCGCTACCCGATCATCACCATTGAAGACGGCATGAGCGAAGACGATTGGGAGGGCTGGAAGGCCTTGACCGACGCGATTGGCGACAAGGTGCAGCTGGTTGGCGACGATCTGTTCGTCACCAATACCGCGCGCCTTGTCTCGGGTATCAAGATGAGCGTCGCCAATTCTATCTTGGTCAAGGTCAACCAGATCGGCTCGCTCAGCGAAACCCTCAACGCCGTCGATACCGCGCACCGCGCCGGCTACACCTCGGTGATGTCACATCGCTCGGGCGAAACCGAGGATTCCACCATTGCTGATCTGGCCGTGGCGCTGAACTGCGGGCAGATCAAGACCGGCTCGCTGTCGCGCTCCGATCGTCTGGCCAAGTATAACCAGCTGATCCGCATCGAAGAGCAGCTTGGTTCCTCGGCCAAATATGCCGGCTATTCGGTCGTCAAAGGCCGCTAGCATGAACGATGACGAAGTCGTCCTTACCGATGGCAACGTCAACCAATCTGTCGCGTGCGTCGGCGATACCGTCCGACCCGCGCAGACGCCCCCCCAGCTCCGCCATTCATCGGTTTCTTGGACAACTTGCGGCCAAAAGCCTTGACGCGCAAGGCTACGAAATTCTCTCCTTATATTCCCGGTGCTGTAAATGGCACCACTCGCCTTTGGACCGAGGACGCGCCCCTGCGCACGAGGAGGGGGAGCTAGACTGTTGCGCGCCTATCACCATGCCACCGCTGATTTCACCAGCGAGTGAGGCAACAACTGGGCCTATCGCTACCCAGATCCCGCCCAGCATGAGGTCATCAGCCACAACGACTTCGCGCCGTACAATTTGGTGTTTACCGACAGCATGTCAATTGTAATGATCGACTACGATCTGGTCGGGCCGGGCCCACGTCTGCGCGACATCGCCTATATGGCCTATTGGATAGTGCTACTTATGTAAAGAACGCTTTACAAGTGACGGGAGCAGGCAATGCTTTCGCAGCATCCAAATCAAGGTGATTTTCACTGGCCTCGCTGTCATCCTGATGCTTGTCTCGAGCTAGGGTTATCTTGAAGGTTATGCTGGCGCGCCGACGCTTCCCATCCTCTGGCTCAACCTGATCTACTGGTTCGCCTATTCCTTCGCCACAATCTTCTTTACGCGTCGGGAGCGTGTGCCGCTTTGAAGAGCCGCCTCAAGGAACTGCGCACGGAGCGGGGCTGATCACAGGCGATGCTGGGCGAAAAACTCGACGTTTCCAGACAATCCATCATTGCAATAGAATGCGGCAGGTTTGACCCGTCGCTTCCTCTGGCGTTCCGCATCGCCCAGCTCTTGGGACAGTCGATCGAATCCGTATTGCAGGACGACGGCCTTGCTGAACCGTAACTACTACGTTACGGAACTCCGGCATTTTCTATTGCTGCACCCGATAGTCAGATCGGTCGCGATCTATCCAATCCTGTTTCTCCACGGAGGTGTTCCATGACAGCCAAGATCATCGACGGTAAGAGCCTCGCCGAGGGTCTGCGGGGTCGCATCGCCGGGCATGCGCAGCGTCTGAAATCCGATCACGGCATTACGCCAGGCTTGGCCATAGTCATTGTCGGTCATGATCCGGGCAGCCAGGTTTATGTGGCGCAAAAAGCCAAGCAGACCGTCGAAATGGGCATGCATTCTGAAAAATACGAACTCCCCGAGACCGCCAGCGAGGCCGAAGTGCTGGTGCTGGTGCAAAAGCTCAATGCCGATCGGGCTATTCACGGTATTCTGGTGCAATTGCCGGTTCCCGATCACATTGATTCTAGAAACATCATCCAGACCATCGATCCGGCCAAGGATGTCGATTGCTTCACCCCGGCCAGCGTCGGCAAGCTGGCCATCGGCCTGCCGGGCCCGATTTCGTGCACGCCCCTTGGCTGCCTGATGCTGTTGCGCGACCAATTAGGTGATCTCTCCGGCCTGCACGCCGTCGTCGTCGGCCGTTCTAATCTTGTTGGCAAACCGATTACTCAGCTCTTGCTGCGGGAAAACTGCACCGTCACCATGGCTCATTCGCGCACCCGGGATCTGCCGTTTATCGTGCGGCAGGCCGATATCGTCATCGCCGCCGTTGGTCGCCCCGAAATGATCAAGGGCGACTGGATCAAGCTAGGCGCTACGGTCATCGATGTCGGCATCAATCGCATTGATGCGCCCGAGCGCGGCCCAGGCAAAACCCGCTTGCTCGGCGATGTCGACTTTGCCAGTGCCAGTCAGGTGGCCGGCGCCATTACCCCGGTGCCTGGTGGCGTAGGTCCGATGACCATTGCCTGCCTGCTAGCCAATACAATCACCACCGCCTCGCTGATCAATGGCCTGATGCCCCCGAGCGATTTGATCGCATGAGTGTTGCCAGCCACGATCCGGGCGGCAAGGTGCGTTTGGCGCTGATGCCGGGGGTCAATGGTGACGCCCGGTTCAGCGCTGACGGTCGCTACCGTCAGTTAATGCGACGCTGGACCGGCGCGGTGTTCAGCGACCGCTATGTTCTGTTCATCGGCATGAACCCCAGTACTGCCGACGCCACGGTCAATGACCCCACCTGTGCTCGTGAATGGGGCTTTGCCTGCCGCGAAGGCTTCTCGGCGATGGTCAAGGCCAATGTCGGCGATTATCGCGCTACTAATCCAAAAATGCTGCTAGAACCGGGCGTTGCTGCCGTGTCGCCCGACAACCTGCCAGCCATCCGCCAGGCAGCCAGCAAGGCGGCGCTGGTCGTCCTTTGCCACGGCAAGCTCAACAAAGCCCTGGCGCCCGCAGGCAAGGCGCTAATCGAAGCTCTGAGGGCCGATGGCACGCGCCTATGGTGTTTTGGCACCAATGCCGACGATTCACCCAAGCACCCGCTCTATCTGCGCGCCGATACCCCGCTACGGCCGTTTCCTGGTTGAGTTGTGGCTGAGCTTGCGGCCGCTTACATCGCCTCGCTGCCGGGCAGCGCCCGTTCCGCCGCCTAGCCTTCCGTAATGGCGTCGGCAGCGCGGTGAAAATCGAGCAGGCCGATATCGGCGAAAGCTGGCAGGATCATCGATGGGGCGGTTCGCCAGCCAGCCTGGACCGAATGATATGCTCCTGCATAATGTCAATGGAATTGACCAGCACGTCGAAATAGCCGAGTGCCTGGTTGGTCACGCCGAAAAAATTCAACGATGACATGTGCTCCTGAACCGATGCCAGAATCGAGCTAATCAGATCCAGCAGAGTTTCTGGCCTGGTCGTCTTGATCGGTGCAATGTTGAGTTCTGCCACCAGCGGTCGCCCCAGCAGGTCATCGTTCAGATTAACCGCGATAATTCAAGCCAACGTTCGTTAATCTTGGTGGGGCTGAACAGCCCCAGCATGCCGATCAACGCGCGGACAGACCGCACCAGCGACCCCGATTGCAGCCAGATTTTTGAGCCGAAACTGATATCAATGGCGACGGCGGCAAAAGGTATTTTGAGGTCTTCAATGGTTTTAGGCTGACCTAGGTCGGTCAGCCACGAGACGATATGCGCGCCGTCCATCAGCCCCGCCCACCAGAACATTGATATCGACCATTGAGGCGACCATCCGTAGACACTAAGGCTCCCATCGAGGAGCCGCAGATGATGTCGAGTACAATGCCGGCCTCGGTCAGCACATCGATGAGCCAGATATGGGCCCAGCCGCGCGTCGCGCCACTGCCCAGCGCCAGAGCGATTCTGGACTTGCCCATGTTCGATCTCTCCCCGTAATGCGTAACCCGCACGCTATCAGCCAGACTAGGTCACATCCGCCATATAGAACAGTCGCGCCACCGTATGATCGCGCAGCGCCTGCGCTGACAATTTGCTGGTCAGCACCGCCACCACGACCGACAGATCGGCCATGGCGCGTGGTATCGACTACCACGCGTGTGGATGCTGGCCGCATGCCCCGCTTCACCTCTTCGAGTATATCATAAAGCAGGGTGCGCACATCGATACGTGTCGCATAGGGCCACGCAGTGCTGGCCATCGGATAGCTGCGGCCAGAATTGACCGGCATGCGGAGCATGGGCAGTATCAGGATCGAGCGCCAGCAGGTAGCCGACATCAATCACCATCACTAGAATGGGCTATATCCGGGCCATAGCCTACTCCGCTGCCGCAATTGCCGGACCGGGAATGTAATTCAGAATCGGCCCGAGCCAGCGCTCGACCTCTTCCACCTTCATCCCCTTGCGCCCGGCATAGTCGAGCACCTGGTCACGTTCCACCTTGGCCACGCCAAAGTAATAGGCGTCCGGATGCGCATAGTAGAAGCCAGACACCGATGAGCCTGGCCACATGGCAAAACTCTCAGTCAATGTCACACCGGTGTTCTTTTCAGCATCCAGCAAACGGAACAGCGTCGTCTTTTCCGTATGATCGGGCTGCGCCGGATAGCCTGGCGCCGGGCGAATGCCGCGATAGTTCTCCAGAGACAGCTCTTGGGGCGTCTGCGTCTCATCAGTTGCATAGCCCCAAAACTCCCGCCGGGTGCGGGCATGCATCATCTCAGCCAGCGCCTCGGCAAAGCGATCGGCCAAAGCCTTGACTAGAATGGACGAATAATCGTCATTCTGCTTCTCGAAGCGATCGGCGATCGCCACTTCCTCAAGTCCAGCGGTCACTACGAAGCCCCCCAGATAGTCCTGCTTGCCAGTCTCGACCGGTGCCACGAAATCACTCAGCGCCATATTGGGCTTGCCATCGCGCTTACTCAACTGCTGGCGCAGGGTGAACAGCGTCGCCAGCTCGTCCTTGCGACCCTCATCGGTATAGAGGCGGATATCATCGCCCTCCGCATTGGCTGGCCAGAAACCAACGACAGCACGTGGCTTCAACCATTTCTCGTCAATGATCTGTTTGAGCATGGCCTGGGCGTCGCCAAACAGCTGCCTTGCGGCCTTACCCTGACGCTCATCCTCGAGAATGGCAGGATACCGACTCTTGAGCTCCCAGGTCTGGAAGAACGGCGTCCAGTCGATATATTCGACCAGTGTCGCCAGATCGAAATCATCGAATATTTTGGTGCCCAAAAAACTTGGCTTGGGTGGGGTGTAATCAGCCCAGTCCGGCTTGAAGGCATTGGTCCGCGCCGCAGTCAGCGGCAGGCGCTGCTTCTTCTCTTCGGCGCGCAGATGTGCTGCCGCGGCCTTGGCGTACTCCGCTCTGACATTAGCGATAAAGCTGACCTTGGTGTCAGACGAAAGCAGATTGCCCACTACGCCCACGGCGCGGCTGGCGTCGTTGACGTAAACGGTCTGCCCGCGCTCATAGCAGGGATGAATCTTGACAGCGGTATGGATACGGCTGGTCGTCGCCCCGCCAATCAGCAGCGGAATGTCAAAACCCTCACGCTCCATCTCAGCGGCCACATGCACCATCTCGTCCAGCGACGGCGTGATTAGGCCGGAAAGGCCAATAATGTCGACCTTTTCGTCTCGCGCCGTCTGCAGGATCTTGGCCGTCGGCACCATCACACCCAGATCAATGATTTCGTAATTGTTGCAGCTTAGCACCACGCCCACGATGTTCTTGCCGATATCGTGCACGTCGCCCTTGACCGTCGCCATCAGCACCTTTCCCGCGCTCTTGCGGCCAGTGGCATTGCCGTCGGCGTTTTTCTCAGCTTCCATGTAGGGCAGCAGCAGCGCCACGGCCTGCTTCATCACTCGGGCAGATTTGACCACCTGGGGCAGGAACATTTTGCCGGAGCCGAACAGATCACCAACAATGCTCATGCCGGCCATTAACGGCCCCTCGATCACATGCAGGGGCCGGGCGGCTTCGAGCCGGGCTTCCTCGGTGTCCGCATCGATATATTCGGTGATGCCATTGACTAGGGTATAGGCAATGCGATCAGCGACCGGCTTGTCGCGCCAGCTCAGATCCTTGGCTGTCGCTTCCTTGCTAGCTGTGCCGCGATAGCGCTCGGCGATTTTCAGCAGCCGATCGGTGCTGTCGTCGCGCCGGTTGAGGATCACGTCCTCGCAGGCGTCGCGCAGTTCAGGATCAATCGACTCGTATACCGCTAGCTGGCCGGCGTTGACGATGCCCATGTCCATGCCGTTCTGGATGGCATAGTACAAAAATACCGCATGCATGGCATCGCGCACCGGCTCATTGCCGCGGAACGAGAAGCTGAGATTGGAGATGCCGCCCGAAATATGGACATGGGGCAGAGTGTCGGTGATCTGCCTGGTTGCCTCGATAAAGGCTACCCCATAGCCATTATGCTCCTCAATACCCGTCGCTACGGCGAACACATTGGGATCGAACACGATGTCTTCGGGCGGAAAGCCGACCACTTCGGTGAGCAGCTTGTAGGCCCGGGTACAGATCGCGACCTTGCGTTCCTGGGTATCGGCCTGGCCCTGTTCATCAAACGCCATCACCACCACGGCGGCGCCATAGGCGCGCACCAGCCGGGCGTATTTGAGGAAGGACTCTTCGCCCTCCTTCATCGAGATTGAATTCACTAGTGCCTTGCCCTGCACGCATTTCAGACCCGCTTCGATCACCTCCCATTTGGAGCTGTCGATCATCAATGGCACTTTGGCGATGTCGGGTTCGGCGGCCAGCAAATTGAGATAGTCGATCATCACTTGTTTGGAGTCGATCAACCCTTCATCCATGTTGATGTCGATGATCTGGGCGCCGTTGGCCACCTGATCGCGTGCCACTTCGAGCGCAGCATGGTAATCGCCCGCCGTAATCAGCTTGCGGAACCGCGCTGAGCCGGTGACATTGGTACGCTCGCCGATATTCACAAACGGAATTTCCGGCATCAGCGTAAAGGCTTCTAGCCCGGACAAGCGCAGCTTGCGCTCGATCTCGGGCACTACGCGCGGCGCATATTTGCCGACGGTTTCGGCAATGGCGCGAATATGGTCCGGCGTCGAGCCACAGCAGCCGCCCACGATATTAAGCAGACCTTCGCTGGCAAACTGGTCGAGCTGGCTGGCCATCAATTCAGGGGTCTCGTCATAACCGCCAAATTCATTGGGCAACCCGGCATTCGGATAAGCGCAGATAAAAGTATCTGCGACCGCCGACAGCTCGGCAATATGCTCGCGCATCAGATCGGCACCCAAAGCGCAGTTCAACCCGATGGTGAACGGGTTGCTGTGGCGCAGCGAATACCAGAATGCCGTGGGCGTCTGGCCCGACAGCGTCCGGCCCGACAGATCGGTAATCGTGCCCGAAATCATGATTGGCACGTCAATGCCACGCTCTTCAAACAGACGCCGCGCGGCAAAAATGCCGGCCTTGGCGTTAAGCGTATCGGTGATGGTCTCAAATAGCAGTAGATCGGCGCCGCCGTCGACCAGGCCGTGAATGGCCTCGCCATAGGCCTCCACCAACTGGTCAAAGGTGATCGAGCGGTGGCTAGGACTGTTCACATCGGTCGACATGGACGACGTCTTGTTGGTCGGCCCCAAGGCGCCGGCAACAAAACGGCGTCGGCTATCCTCGGCTTCTGCCCGCAAGGCCGCCCGGCGGGCAACGACGACGCCCTGGAAATTGATGTCGTACACTGCATCTTCGCAGCCATAGTCGGCTTGGGCTACCGAAGTCGCCGAGAACGTATTGGTCTCGGCAATATCGGCGCCGGCCATGTAATATTCAAAATGGATATCCTCGACCGCCTTGGCTTCGGTCAGCACTAGTAGGTCGTTATTGCCCTGCAGTGGCAGCTTCCAATCCTTAAATCGCTCACCCCGGAAGTTCTCTTCGGTGAACTTGCGGCGCTGCAGCATGGTGCCCATGGCGCCGTCCAGAATCAGGATGCGTTTGCGCGCAGCTTGTACCAGCGCGCTGCGGACTTCATCCCAGTCAGGAATAGGCAGCTGCTGCTCGGAAAGGCTCATCGCCGTTCACCTCGGTTCATTGGAACGTCAATAATGACATAAAGTTATCTTTATAACTACTCAGGCGCAAGCTTTGACCGTGCCATATCTGCTCGGCGGCCAACTTGCGCACATTTGATCCAAATGCCACGTTTGATGGTAACAGTCCGTTCGCTTTAACTTCTTCTAAACCAGAAATCTGCTCTCAAGGCGCGCCTGCCATTTAATCGCGTTACACTCGGCATTCGCAATAAGGTCAGCTTATGAATATGAGTACCGCAACGATAACCTGGCGCCATGCCATTCGCCTCGTCGCCCTGGCAGTCCTGATCGCTCCAACCCTGGCCGCTTGCGGCATGGGAGATCTTGGCGCTACGGTTAAACGCGCCACGTTCAGCTCCAAGGAATATGGTGTCTCAGTGTCGCCGCGCGTCACCACCAATCCCAATCCGCCCAAGGGCGGCGGGCGCTATCTGGTAGGCAAGCCTTATACGGTTCGCGGCCGGGTCTATGTGCCAGAGCAAAATCCCAACAGCTACGTCGCCAGCGGCGAAGCCTCCTGGTATGGCGCCGATTTCCATGGCCGCCGCACGGCCAATGGGGAAATATTTTCGGCCAACGCCATCACGGGCGCTCACCCAACCTTGCCCCTGCCGTCCTATGTTCGAGTCACCAATCAGGAAAATGGCCGCTCGATCATTGTCCGGGTTAATGACCGTGGCCCCTATATGCCAGGCCGGATCATGGATCTGTCGCATCGCACTGCCGAAATGCTGGGCTATGTGAACAATGATCACGTTCAGATTCGGGCCGAATACGTCGGTCCGGCGCCGCTTGAAGGCGACGACACTAGCATGCTGCTGGCTAGCTATTCCGGCCCGGCCAATTTCGGTGGCAGCAGCAATACCCGCTATGCTGACGTCGATCGGACCAACAGCCTGGCCGATATTGCCGGCAATTTCTTGGGCATTTTGTTCTCCTACGCCGATACCACGCCTGAAGAGCAGGATGTGGCCATCGGCACAGCGCATGCCGCGATTACCGCCATGACCACCCGCTCGATTCAAGCCAGGTGTTTCCAAGATAGATGCCCTTGATATGGTGCGACAACTTGGCCTAACCGATATAATTCTCTATTAGTGCTGATTGTCAGCATAGATTGCCGACAATCAGGGGGAAGTTGCGCGTGAAACGGCTCGGATTTATTCTAGCGATCCTACTGGCGCCGGCGATGGCCTACCTGCGCGCAGGCCGATTTCGACACCAGGGCCAAATTTGCTATCCTGGCTGACCTGCCCATGGAGCCAACCAGCATGGCCAAGCTGATGACCATCGCCGTGGCCTTCAACGAAATTCGCGCCGGCCAGGTCAGTCTCAACGATAAGTTCTTCGTTTCCGAACACGCCTGGCTCGCCGGCGGCGCATCCTCGGGCGGCTCGACCATATTCGCCGAGCTCAATTCCAAAATCATCGTTGAAAACCTGATCCGCTCGGTCATTATCCAGTCTGGTAATGACGCCGACATCATCCTGGCCGAAGGTATTGTCGGATCAGAGGGTGATTTTGCCGCCATGATGAACGAACTAGCCGACGAAATCGGCTTGGGCAGATCGCACTTTACCAATCCCACCGGTCTGCTCGACCCCTACATGTACGTCATAGCGCGCTATCTGATCAGCAATTTCCAGCAATACTACCACTTCTTCTTCGAGCCGAAGATAGAGTGGAGTGATATCAAACAACCCGATCGCAATTTCCTGATTGAAATGGGCATCGGTGTGGATGGCCTCAAGACCGATCATACCCAAGCGGCCGGCTACCGCTCAGTTATCTCCACAAAGGAGGATGGCCGGCGCCTGATTGCGGTGGCTCAAAGAGGGGCGTAAACTGATCACCTGGGGCGCACAGGCATTTGAACGCGTGGCGGCCTATGCCGAAGGCACCATCGTGGCTGACGCTAATGTTTATGGCGGCGAGGGCGGTAGCTGTCGGACTGGTCGGCAAGGGAGTAGCGCTTATCTGCCGCGGGGCTCGCGCAAATGCCTCAGTGCCGAAGTTTGTTACAATGCGCCCCTACTGCCGCCTGTCAATGCGGGTGACCAGATCGCCGAATCGCGGGTATTCTGCGATGATAATCTGGTTCAGGTCGCGCTACTCTACGCCGCTGACAGCGGCTCGGATAGCAGCATCACTCGGATAGCGGCAGATGCCTTGAAACAACTTGCTCTTGGTTGGCTCTGAAACTCGGATACAAAGCACATTATGCTCGAAGCGATTAAAGTCAGCCGCGCCCGTTTCATAACCTTCGAAGGTGGTGAGGGGGTCGGCAAGTCCACCCAGGTCAAGCGTCTGCTGCAAAACCTGCAGCGGAACGCAATCGAAGCTGTGTGCACACGCGAACCTGGCGGAACCCCCAAGGCCGAGGCCGTCCGCTCCTTTATCCTGCAAGGGCGTTCGGAAAGCTGGGGAGCGGAGGCCGAGGCCGTCTTATTCGCCGCCGCTCGCCTCGATCACGTCACCCAGCTGATCGCGCCCAATCTGCGCAACGGCATATGGGTGTTGTCGGACCGCTTTCACGACTCCACCCGAGCCTATCAGGGACTTGCTGGCAGCGTGAACGAGAGATTGATCGATACGCTGGAAAGTCTGGCGCTCGATGGCCATGCTCCCGATCTGACCATCGTGCTCGATATGGACCCGGTGGCGGCGTTCAAGCGGGTCGCTTATCGCGCGATTGAAGATGGCCTGGCGCTGACCGGCGACCGCTTCGAAAAAGAAGAACTCAAGTGGCATATCCGCTTGCGCGACGGCTTTCTGGCCATCGCCAGGGACAATCCAGGCCGCTGCGTTGTCATTTCCGCGGCTCAACATGAAGACGCCCTGGAGGCCGCCATCTGGTTGGTGGTCAGTGAGCGCTTTCCTGAGCTGCTAGGTGGTTCACAGGCGTGACAGACCCTAATGCGCTTGAAAACGTGGCCCCGCCGGAACGGCGCCAGAGCGCCCGCGGCCATGAGGCGGCCCGTGCCGCGATCAACAGCCAGATTGATGACCGCTGCTTGCCCGGCGCCATTCTGCTGCACGGCCCGATGGGCATCGGCAAAGCCACATTTGCCTTTGAAATGGCCGTTTCTATTCTTACGGCAACCGGCGACGAAGCCGCTCATCGCGTCGAAGAACAGGTTGCGGCGCTGTCGCATCCCAATATCTGGCTGCTGCGCCGCCGCCCCAGAGATGCCAAGGGCTATTATACCGTCATCCGCGTCGAGGACGTCCGGCAATTACGCGACGGCCTGCACCATACGCGTGGCCGGGCAGGGCACCGCGTGGCGATTATCGACAGCATTGATGACTGCAACCCTTCAGCGGCCAATGCCCTGCTCAAGACACTAGAAGAGCCGCCTGCCGACACTACATTTATGCTGGTGTCGCACCGTCCCGGCCAGTTGCTGCCGACCATCAAGTCGCGTTGTCAGAATCTGGCGCTGCGCCCCATCGCGGCGACCGATGTCTGGGCCGTTCTGAGCGAGCATAATCCCCGCCTGGGCGAAGAGGTGCTAAACCGCGCCATTGTTCTTGCGGGCGGGCGGCCGCGCCGCGCCTTTGAGACTTTGGCGCTCGTCCCGGACTCCGCGCTTAGTGCCCTGCAGACCTGGCTTGCCTGCCCAGACCAGTATCCCGCCAGCGTTTCGCTCAAGCTGGCCGAGGTACTCGGTGCCAACAGCCAGAGCCCCGAACTGTCCTTTGCCCGCGAAATGCTCGACGACTGGATCGCTGACGAAGCCCGCAACGCCGCCATGCAACCGGGCGCGCGAATGCGCCTTGCCTCGGCTAACGAGCTATGGGGTAAGGCGCACAGCCTTTTTGCCGATGCTGACGCTATCAATCTAGACATGAAACAGACCCTCATCGCCCTATTTGACGCGATCAGGAAGCATGTATCGACGACCATCCCCGTTTCTGCTGAGACTCTATGACCTGCAAGCCCTTCTACGTCACGACCGCAATTTCCTATCCCAATGGCATGCCCCATATTGGCCATGCCTATGAGATGATCGCGACCGACGCGATTGCCCGTTTCAAGCGGCTCGAAGGGCGTGAAGTCTATTTTCTAACCGGCACCGACGAGCACGGCATTAAGATGGTCCAGACCGCCGCAGCGCAGGGCATCACCCCGCGCGAGCTAGCCAACCGGAATGCCGCCGAGTTCAAGCGGCTCGCCGAAGCCCTTAACGTCTCCAATGACGACTTCATCCGCACCACCGAACAGCGCCACTATGAATCCAGCCAGGCCATCTGGCAAAAAATGGCCGCCAACAATAATGGCGACATCTTCCAGTCGACTTACAAGGGCTGGTACTCTGTGCGCGACGAGGCCTATTTCGATGAAGACGAACTGATGGAGAAGAACGGCAAGCGTTTTACTCCCTCGGGCGCTGAAGTCGAGTGGGTCGAAGAGCCAACCTACTTCTTCCGCCTCTCGGCCTATCAGAACAAGCTGCTGGCGTTCTACGAATCCAATCCTGACTTCATCGCACCCAAGGAACGTCGCAACGAGGTAATCTCCTTCGTCAAAGGTGGGCTTAAAGACCTTTCGATCTCCCGCACCACCTTTGACTGGGGCATTCCGGTGCCGGATGTACCCGGCCACGTGATATATGTCTGGGTCGATGCGCTGACCAATTACATCAGCGGCCTGGGCTTCCCCGATGAAGCCGCCGAATTGTTCAGAAAATTTTGGCCTGCCGATCTCCACGTCATCGGCAAGGACATCATTCGCTTTCACACGGTCTATTGGCCGGCTTTCCTGATGAGCGCGGGCATCGAGATTCCACACCGCATCTTTGCGCATGGCTTCCTAACCGTTGATGGCCAGAAGATGAGCAAATCGCTGGGCAATGTCGTTGATCCATTTGCCCTGAGTGAGGAATTCGGCCCCGACGCCTTACGCTATTTTCTGCTGCGTGAGGTCTCGTTTGGCCAGGATGGCGATTACAGCCACGATAAGCTGATCAACCGCGTTAATGCCGATCTGGCCAACAATCTGGGCAATCTGGCGCAGCGTTCGCTGTCGATGATCAACAAGAACTGCGACGGCAAGGTGCCGACGCCGCGCCTGCTGAGCGACGTTGACAATGCCCTCATTGCCGAGGTGAGCAAGGCGATCGATACTGCTCAAAGGGCGATGGACGAACAATTGGTCCACGAGGCTAGCGGCGCCATTATCGCCGCGCTCGCATCGGCCAACAACTATTTTGCCAGCCAGGAACCCTGGGCGCTCAAAAAGACCAATCCAGAGCGCATGGCGACCGTACTCTATGTTACGGCCGACACTGTCCGACGCCTGACTATTCCCATGCAGGCCTTTGTCCCTGACTCGGCGGCACGGCTGCTCGACCAGCTGAGCGCGCCGCTTGAAAGCCGCCAGATTGCCGACGCCAAAATCACGGGCGGCTTGCAGCCAGGCGCCGACTTGCCTGTGCCGCAGGGCGTGTTTGCCCGCATCGAGCGCAAGGCTGAATAGCCATGTTGATCGATAGTCACTGTCATCTCGACTTCGAAGCGCTGACCAACGACATCGACGGTGTCATGGCCCGTGCAGCAGCTGCTGGCGTCACAGGCATGGTGACGATTTCCACATATGTAGAAAAGTTTTCCACATATGCTGCCATTTCGGAACATTTCAAGAACATCTGGTTCTCGGTCGGTACCCATCCACACCATGCTGACGAAGAACTGCATATCACTACGGATGATCTTGTCCGGCTAAGTGCCCATCCACGCTGCGTTGCCATTGGCGAAGCGGGCCTGGACTACTTCTATGACAACACCCCGCGCGAGGCCCAGGCCACCGGGCTGCGCCGCCATATCGCGGCTGCCCGCATCACTGGTCTTCCACTGGTTATCCACAGCCGCAAATGCGACGACGACATGGCCGCGATCCTGACCGAAGAGGTCGGACAAGGGAATTTCCCCTTCCTGCTGCACTGCTTCACGGCGACGCCCGATCTGGCGCGCACCGCGCTCGATCTGGGCGGCTATATCTCGTTTTCCGGGATCATTACCTTCAAAAACGCCGAAGAGATCCGCGACGTCGCCAAATTCGTCCCCGCCGATCGCTATCTTGTTGAAACAGATGCGCCCTATCTGGCACCAATTCCGCACCGCGGCGCCTCCAATGAACCCAGTTTCGTGCTCCACATCGCCAAAAAGGTTGCCGAGGTGCGCGGTATCACCCTTGAGCAGCTAGGAACCGAGACCACGGCTAATTTTGCCCGCCTGTTTGCCAAGACCGGACTGACCTAACCCATGCCGGTCGCCAACAGGATTATCGCCACCATACTAGGCTGCGGCTCATCAGGCGGCGTACCGCGCATTGGCAATGAATGGGGTGCCTGCGATCCTGATGAGCCACGCAACCGCCGCCGCCGCTGTGCGCTACTGATTGAGGGCTGGTCCGTCGGCAACGAGCAGCCAACCCGAATCCTGATCGACACCGGCTGTGACCTGCGCGAACAATTGCTCGACGCAAAGGTCGATCACATCGATGCAGTGCTCTACACGCACGAACATGCCGACCACACCCACGGCATTGATGATCTGCGTGTGCTAGCGCTGCATAATCGCAAGCGAGTCGATGTTTACTTCTCAGAGCAAACCGGCACCCGTATGCGCGAAGCATTTGGCTATTGCTTTGAAAGTCTCGCGAGCAGCGACTATCCACCCATATTAGAGGCCCATAGCATCGAAGCCGGCGATGTGCTGAGCATCGACGGTCCGGGCGGGCGGTTGAATATTACCGTGTTCGAACAGGAACATGGCAGCATCACTTCGCTCGGCTTTCGCATTGCGGGTCTCGCCTATTCCTGCGACCTGTCGGATTTTCCGGGATCGTCTTTTGACGCTATTTCCGGCCTCGACCTGTGGATTATTGACGCGCTCCGGCCCACGCCTCATCCCAGCCACCTCAGCCTGCCCAAAACGCTCGCTTGGATTGACCGCTTTGCCCCGCGCCAAGCTGTGTTGACCGACATGCATATCGATCTCGACTACACACGTCTAGAAACCGAAACGCCGGCGCATGTAACGCCGGCATTTGATGGCATGCGGATCGATGTGATGACCGGGACAATTCTGAACAAGTAGAGCTACTGCCCCCTCAAGGGGGTAAACAGCGCGGCCGCTCTCCTAGTGAACAGTCGGAATCACGTGCCGGCCATAGCCGGCAATGATCTCTTCCTCGTCGCCGCTGTCGAGATAGATGTTGAACTGGATAATGCCTGCCGCGACATCGAATTGACTGGTGCTCGGGTTCTCTGCCAGCAGCCTCTTCTTTTATACCACGAAATTCCAGGTCGCAATCCCCCATGACATTGTCGAGTCCAAGAACCTCCATCATCATGGCCGTCGCCTTGACCGTGTCCGGATGGACTCGTTCGGCTACTACCCGCACGGTTTTGAGACCAATGACCTTGTCGCGATCGCCGGCCGGAAACTGCTAACCTTCTGCCTTGGAAACGATTTTACTGGTGACCACAAGAATGTGGCTGTCCTGCATTGCCGCTTCTGCATCATCCTGGGCCCGCGCCATGACCGCCTGTGCGATCAACGCAACCAGATCGTCACCCGCCCCGATTTCGGGGATCCCAGTGACGTCCCACAATTTCCGTCTTTGGGGTAGGGAACTGCTCGGCCGGAAAAACCGGCTCTGATCATCACCTTTTCAGAGGTGATCAAGGTTCACGAAATCAAGCCGGTGACCTTCATTGGCGGTGACCACATCGAGACGCTGGCCGCATGCATCAAGGCCGAGCTGATTGATCTGCTGTTGGTTGACGCTCAGTTGACGGCCATCCAGCAGCGCAATCTTGAGACTGAAACCGGTGTCCAGGTGCTGGACCGGACCGGGTTGATCCTAGAGATTTTCAGCGACCAGGCGGTCACATACGAAGGCATGCTGCAGGTTGAACTGGCCCAGTGGCAGTAGCGGCAGCGGCTTTTTATGGGCAGTCCAGGCGAAACCCAGATCGAAAGCGACTGGCGCCAGATCATGGATCGCATCGTGCTGCTTGAGGATTGTCTGGAGAAGGTCAAAAAGACCCGCATTCAGCACCGCGCCCAGCGGAGCTGGTACACCCATTATCGCCCTGGTTGGCTATACTAATACGGGAAAATCGAGCCTGTTCAATGCGTTGATTCAGTGTGATGCGGGTTGAGTCTCGGCATAAGACGGGATTCCTGGAGCGCTTCAACGGCCAGATCGATAGCTGGGACACTTAGGCCTTGTCTAACGCTCTGATCTCGTTCCAATAGCCGTCAAGGCGATCAAGACCGGCATCGGCGGGCGCAATAGCTTCCTGCCAACAGCGGTCTTCGACTAAACTTGAAACTTGAAATTGGCATCGCGCAGCGCACCTTTGGCATCGATGCCCGCCTTACGCGCCAGATTGGCAACAGCGAACAGCAGGTCACCAATCTCCTCGTGAACCGCAGCAGTTCTGGGCCTCGACGACTTCTGCCAGTTCTTCTTCGACCTTGGGCTTGACCGCGACAAAGTCGGGCCAGTCGAAACCGACCTTGGCTGCACGCTTGATGAGTTTTTTGGCGCGGGCGAGGGCGGGTAGAGCCCGAGGCACATCGTCACTTCGCATAATATATATTATGGAACTATCGGCCTAGCGCGCTTCAATCGAGCACAACGATGCCGACGCGAAAGAGCTGGTCGCACGACTCCGTTGTCGAATTCGCTCATGAAAACTCGTTAGTCGCTGTTTTAGTTCTGCTCGGGATCGAACAACTGGATCGGCGCGCCTGGCATGATAGTCGAAATGGCATGCTTGTAGACCAACTGCGACTGCGCATCGCGGCGCAGCAAAAGGCAGAAATTGTCAAACCAGGTGATCACGCCCTGCAATTTGACACCATTCACGAGGAAGATTGTGACTGGCACCTTTTGCTTGCGGATGTAATTGAGAAAGGAGTCTTGAAGATTTTGGAGTCTTGAAGATTTTGCTGTTTTTCGCTGGGCATTGAGGCCTCTAATTCGCGGCATTGCCTGTCGCTGTTGTCGTTGTGCTTGCTCACCTGCCGGCTTCGGACTGCCGCCCGGTCCGCCCAGTGTGCATTCATCACACATTAAGTACTATGGCACAAAACCAATTTCGTGCCTACCCGCGCCAAGTGCATGCCAGCGCATTAAGATTGTACGTCTCACTACAATCCCAATGATTTGATCTTGCGGTGCAATGCGCTGCGTTCCATGCCTACAAATTCGGCGGTCTTGGAGATATTGCCGCCAAATCGTTCGATCTGGGCTAGCAGATATTGCCGCTCGAACACCTCGCGTGCGTCCCGCAGGGGCAGGCTCATCAAATGGGCCGACGTGTCGGTATCCCCTACTGTAGGCAACACCTCACCAATATCGGAAGGCAGCATGGCAGCGGTGATCACGCCATCGGCAGGCTGCTGATCCTTCATCAGGATCAGAAGGCGCTCGATGGAGTTGCGCAATTGTCGTGCGTTGCCCGGCCATTCCTGCGCCTGCAGCACCGCCATGGCATCATCGCCCATGCTCAGGCGTTGCAAATTGTGCATCCGCGCCACCTGCTCAATGAAGCCAATAACCAAGGGTGGCACGTCTTCGCGTCGCTCCTTGAGCGGGCTCAGCAGCAGCGGCACGATCGACAATCGGTGGAACAGATCCGACCGGAACTCGCCGCTCTTCACCCGGGCCGCCACATTCTGCGAACTCGAAGCAATGATACGCACGTCGATCGGCACCGCCTGGGCGCCACCCGCGCGATTGAACCGGTTCTCCACCAGCGTGCGCAGCAGCACCGCCTGGGTTGCCACTGGCAGCGTTGTCACCTCTGACAGGTAGAGCGTTCCGCCATGCGCCTTTTCAAGCGCGCCGACCTCCACCTTGAGAATGCCGCTCTTTTCGCGCACTTCGCGCCCAAACAACACGACCGAGACTTCCTCGGGCGCGTAGAGCGAGGCATTGATCTCGACAAACGGCGAATCGGCCCGTGGGCTGCGCTGATGGATCATGCGCGCCACCAACCCCTTGCCGGCACCAGACGGACCAGAAATGAAGATTCGTGAATTGGTTGGTGCTGACTTCTCGATAATGGCTTTGACGGCCTGCAGCGCCGCCGATGTGCCCACCATATCGATGTTTTTGCTGGCAGAGCGTTCTTTGAGTTCGGCTACCTCATTGCGCAGCCGTGTCACCTCCATCGCCCGCTGGGTAATGTGCAGCAAACGGTCAATTTTAAAGGGCTTTTCGATATAGTCATAGGCGCCGCGGCGAATGGCTGAGACTGCAGTCTCGACATTGCCGTGTCCCGATATCATAACCACCGGCATATCTGGATGCTGGCTCTGAAACACGTCGAGCAATTGCAGCCCATCCAGCCGCGACCCCTGCATCCAGATGTCCAGAAACACCAGGCTGGGCCGCCGTCGCGCAATCTCGTTCAATCCACTATCAGCATCATAGGCCTGACGGGCTTCGTAGCCCTCATCCTCCAAAATGCCGGCAATCAGGCCGCGGATGTCGTCTTCGTCGTCAATGATCAGAATATCGAGTGCCATTAATTGTGAACTGCCGCTGACTTGAGCGACTCCTCCTGTTGGGTAGTTTGGGTGGGCAAATCAGCCACCTCTTCTGCCACCGACGTCTTGATGGGAGATTGCAAAGGCAATGTGAATGTCACGCAAGCGCCGATCCGCCCAGTGGGATCGGGCTCCGCATCGATCAGCTCAACGATACCGCCATGCTGTTCGATGATTTTAGCGACGATGGCTAGGCCCAGCCCTGTGCCCTTTTCCCGCGTGGTCATATAGGGTTCAAGCAGACGCTGCCGGTTCTCCTTGGGCCACCCCTTGCCATTGTCCGACACCGAAATGCGCGCATGATTGCCTTCGATATGGCCGTCCACCGTGATGGTTGGATGCAGGTCTTCGCTGCGATCGATCTGCTCGAAAGCCTCGACGGCGTTCTTGATCAGATTGGTCAGTGACTGCGAAATCAGCCGGTTATCGCACCAGGCGTAGATCGGCTCATCGGGTAGCGTGGTAACAATAGTGATTTCAGGCAGCCGCACACTTTCCAGAAACACTGCCTGGCGCATCGTATCGGAAAGGTCCGATATTTCCGGTGCCGCTTCGGGCATGCGCGCAAAAGCCGAGAACTCATCGACCATTCGGCCGATATCACCGACCTGGCGCACGATGGTATTGATGCATTTGTCGAACACTTCGCGATCGTCTTCGAGCTTGGAACCATAGCGGCGGCGCAGCCGTTCGGCAGACAGCTGGATCGGCGTCAGCGGGTTCTTGATCTCATGGGCAATGCGTCGTGCGACGTCGGCCCAGACACTGGTGCGCTGCGCCGATTCAAGATCAGTGATGTCGTCAAATGTCAGCACATAGCCCTTGGATTCGGTAATCGACCCCTCACGGGTCAATTGCACCTGATAGGTCCGTCGATCGGTTTCATTGCCCAGCTGGATCTGATCGCGCACCTGTCCCCGTCGCGCCGAACGAGCTCGCTCGAGAATGGGTGCCAATTGCGGCATGGCCACTTCGATGCGCTCGCCCATCAGCCCGATTTCGTCGCGACCCAGCATCTCGCAGGCGCGCGCATTGACTAGCGTTACCGTACCGAACGGGTCCAGCCCGATAATGCCCGCCGACACACCTTCCACCACAGCCTCGGTAAACTGGCGACGCTTCTCATTTATCTCATTGGCTGCTAGCAGGGCTTCGCGCTGATGTTTGAGCTGCTGGATCATGCGGTTGAAGCCATTCGACAAATCGCTCAGATCGCCCTTCCCTTCCTCGACTGGAACCTGCACGTCCAGGTCGCCACCGCGAACGCGCGTCGAGGCGATCATCAGGTTTCGGATCGGATCGACGAAACGGTTCGCCAACGCGATACCGATCCACAGCGCCGCCAGCAGCAGCACCACGGCAAGCCCGACATACATGATGGTGAAGGTGATTTGGAACACCAACCGGCTGGAAGCATATTGTCGGTATTCGGTAATGTTCTCGTCGGTCAGGCGCATATATTCGAGCACTTCGGCTTCCACCGGCCGCGCCACAAATAAATAGGTATCGTTATACTCGCGCAGCTTGATCACCGATCCAACAAGATTGACCCGCCCAGGCGCAATAGCGGCCGGGATCCCCTCGACCAGCCCCGCGGTGATTCCATCGGGCAATTTTGGATAGGCGCCCTGCACTGCAATCTGCGCGCGTACCAGAGTCTCGCCCTTGCTGTTGACCAGCGAGGTAAACGGCAACGATCGCGTCACCGCCAAGGCCGTAAGGATGCCCTGAAACCGTTCTGGGTCCGTTTCATAAGTGGTCTTGGCCTGTTCAAGCTCGGTCGCCGTCCAGATGATGTCGTCGCGCAGCACCTGGGCATGCTCGAGCATATAGGAGCGCGCCACCAGGCGAGAACTCTCCACCATGGCCCGGGTCCGCTCGCTAAACCACTGATCAAGCCCCTGATTGAGCGCGATCGTCGCCACCACCGCCACAATGGCCGCCGGGATCGCTGCGACCAGGGCAAACATTGTCACCATGCGGATCTGCAGCCCTGCGCCGGCCTGTTTGCGCATGCGCGCCTGGAACAGCAGCGCCGCCTCGGTGACCACTAGCGCGATCACCAGCAGCACCAGTACCCCGGTGACAATCCAGATAACGGTCCACACTGTCGTGGACGGCTCTATATTGGTCGTTCCAGACAAAATCAGGAACGAGATCAAGGACATCAATACAGAGGCAACAACAACCACAAAGCCCAGAACGCGCAGCGGCGCATTGTTGCGCACGCTGAACAGCGGCGCATGCGACCTCTTGCCTGCATCGCCGCTGCTGTCCTGTCTTGGCCCGTCCTCGATCGTGGTTATTTCACTCATAGGTGCCCTCAGGCACTCCATCTCGGGCGCGAGCGGTGAGCCTGACGTAATTCACCGGACCCTTCAAGATAAATGTTGCTAAAATGTGACGCTGACGACTGGCGTCTTGCGCTAAATCGTTCCGGCGAAACGATTTAAGGTAGTCAGGCCTGTAGAGCTATGCTTCGCCGCAGGAAGGGCCGACGCCCGGGGATGAGATAATCCGGTAGCGCGTTTTCGGCCGATTACGCTCATAGCCCAGGCTCGACGGTCCCGGCAGGCAACTGCTCGGCTATGCCCTAGTTCCGCCGGCTGTGCTTGACGATCTCGATGCTGTGCGTGCGAATTTTCTTGCGCAGCGTATTGCGATTAAGCCCCAACAGGTCTGCAGTCTTGATCTGGTTGCCCCCACAGGCATTGAGCATCATTGCAATCAGCGGGGCTTCAATCCGGTCAATGACCCGCTGATACAGTCCCGGCGGCGGCAGATTGGGCTCATATTCGCGCAATATCTGCTCGACATGGGTTTCCACTGCCATGGACACGTCCATCGGCCTGATCGAATCGGTCGTAGAGGGACGCTCCACAATATTCAGCTCGTTCTGCACGATCTCGGCCGAAATGCTCTCATCGGCATAGAGCGCCGACAATCGCCGCACCAGATTTTCTAGCTCGCGCACATTGCCCGGCCAGGAATAGTTCTGCATCAGCTTGATGGCCTCCGGCGAAATCGACTTCACCGGCTCGCCTTCACGCTGCGCTATCTTGAGGAAATGCAGCGCCAAGTCGCTCACATCGTCAATCCGCTCGCGCAAGGGCGGCAGTCGGATCGGCACGACGTTGAGACGGTAATAAAGATCTTCGCGGAACAGGCCCTGCCGGATCATCTGGTTGAGATCACGATGGGTGGCCGCCACAATGCGCACATTGGTCTTGATCGAGCTACGTCCGCCCACCATGGTGTATTCGCCTTCTTGCAACACACGCAGCAGCCGGGTCTGGGCATCCATCGGCATGTCGCCGATTTCGTCAAGGAACAGCGTTCCCCCCTCGGCCTGTTCGAACCGACCCGAGGAACGCGCATTGGCGCCGGTAAAGGCGCCCTTTTCGTGCCCGAACAGCTCAGCCTCGATCAGGTCGCGCGGAATTGCCGCCATGTTGATGGCCACAAATGGCCCGTTGCGGCGCTTGCCAAAATCATGCAGCGCCCGCGCCACCAATTCCTTGCCGGTGCCGCTTTCACCGGTGATCATCACCGTCAGATCGGTCTGCATTAGCCGCGCTAGCCCACGGTAGATGTCCTGCATGGCCGTTGAACGCCCCACTAGCGGCATAATTTCGCCAGGTTCCTCGGCCGCGCGATCGGCATTGGTCTGCTTTTTAGCATCAGCCAGCGCCCGCGCCACCACCGAAAGCACCTCGGTTATGTCGAATGGCTTGGGTAGATATTCATAGGCTCCCACTTCGGAGGCCCGAATAGCCGTCATGAAGGTATTCTGCGCGCTCATGACGATCATCGGCAGATCGGGCCGCAGTTTCTTGATCTTGGGCATAACCTCAAAGGCATTGCCATCAGGCATCGCCACATCGGTGATCAGAATATCGCCTTCGCCACGGCTAACCCAGTTCCACATTGTGGAGATATTGCCGGTCGGACGCACCTCGTAACCAGCACGGGTCAACGCCTGATTAAGCACCATGCGGATAGCGGCGTCGTCATTGGCGAGCAGGACAACATGGCTCATTGTGGCATTCCTTCTTTTAGAACTTGAAAGGACCCGCTCGCAACGGGCAGCAATATGCGGAATTTGGTATGTCCCGGCCGGCTGTCGCAATCGATCACGCATCATGCCAGCCCTGATCCGTTCTGCTTGGTAGTGACAAACGGATCAAACAAGAACGGCAGTATATCGGGCGGCACGCCCGGGCCATTGTCTTCGATGATGATTTCGAGCGGCAGAGAGATGCATTCCAAGACGCCCATCACGGCAATACGAATACCCAGCCGAAATGCCGTCGAGAACTTGATCTCGGGTTTCTGTGTCCAATCAAGGGATTCCGAGGCATTCTTCACCAGATTAAGGAATACCTGGATCAACTGGTCGCGATTGCTGAACACCGGCGGTAGCAACGGATCATACTCCTCCAAAAAGGCAATTTTGGGCACCACGCCATTGCGTGCCAGCAGTTTCACTTGGTCCAGGATGACGTGGATATTGATCGGCTTGCGCTCCATCTGGCGTTCGTCGCCGAACACTTCCATCCGGTCGATCAGATGCACGATCTGGTCGGTCTCCTCGCGGATCAGCCGGGCCAGGGAGATCTCGTCGCTACCGACAGTCTGCTCGAGCAATTGAGCTGCGCCCCGAATGCCTAAAAGCGGATTCTTGATCTCGTGCGTCAGCATGGAGGCCAGACCCGTTACCGAACGCGCGGCGCGGCGGGAGACCATCTGCTGGTCGATCTTGTTGGTCATGGTGTGTTCCTGGATCAGAAGCGTTACACGGCCATCGCTGTCCGAAAACGGGCTAGCAAAGACGTCGACAACGCGTTTGTCGCCAAACCGTGACGACCCGATCCATACCCGATACTCGGTCATCGGCGCCCGCCGCAATGCTACCGTTTCTACCAGACTGATAATGGGCGAGCCGAAGGCGATCAAAACCGGCAGTGGTGTCGCCGATACCATGGTCTCGACAAGGGTCATGGCATAGTCGGGCACGCGCATTAACGCCGAGCCGACAAACCCGTTTCTCTCCCTCTTGGAGAGACAATTGAAATTGATATCGATGATATCGACATCGGCATCCTGGGCCATCTTGGCCCCGCGCGCCATCTACTCGGCTTCGCAGCCGGCCAATTGCATTATATGCGGCAACCGTTTAGGCTTGCCCAGCCGACGTGCCATATCCTTGTTGCCATTAGCCGCGCATTGCTGGCGATCGTTTTGAAAACGACCATGCCCGCGCCGCAGCACTCAGCCATCTTGCGAAAGGCAAGATCGGTAATTTCGGCCATCGGTGCCAGAAAAACATTGTTGTGGGCTAGATGACTCCCGATGCTCAACTTGCAGGCACTTATAGACATTAAATTGCCTCAGAAATGGTCAACATCGAAGATATGCCTGCACAATAGTCAAAATGACTGCAGGTGCAATACCCAATCGAGGCGCAATGCCCGTTCGGCAGCCCTGCACTTGCGGCATGGAAGAGCCGACGCTAAACTTTTTTGAGTGTCCGTTTGTTGTCCGAGTTCCCTCCCCTTGCCATGACGCCAGAATCTATTGCTGTAATTATCGTCGCAGCCGGCAAGGGGGAGCGCGTCAGTCGCGACGCCGGTGCTGATCCCAAACAGTATCGGACCATCGGCGGCGTGTCGGTGCTCATCAGAACGATCCGTGCCTTTTTAGACCATCCCCAAATCACCTCCATTCTGACAGTTATCCATCCCGACCATGCCGAACGCTACGCAGCGCTTGGCCTGTCGGATGATCGGATGCACCCACCCGTCATTGGCGGCAGCAATCGTCAGGCCTCGGTGCTGGCAGGATTACAGGCCCTCGAGCCACTGCAGCCCGACCTCGTTCTGATCCATGACGCCGCAAGACCCTTTGCTGGCCTTAATGTCATTGGCGACGTTATTGACGCGCTCGAGCAATATGACGGCGCCCTGCCCGCCTTGTCTGTCACCGACACCATCAAGCGCTCGCTGGACGGCCGGCATATCGTCGCTACCGAGGACCGTCAGCAATTGGTTGCGGCCCAAACCCCGCAGGGGTTCCATTTTACTTCCATCTTAGCGGCGCATATGCGTGCGGCCAAGCTGCCCCGGCAATTCACCGACGATGCAGAGATCGCCGAATGGGCTGGACTCAAACTCGCCATGGTCATGGGCGATCCAAACAATATCAAACTCACGCTCCCTGGTGATTTCGACCGCGCCGAACGCATGCTTTTTGGAGACCTCGTCATGGAAACCCGTATCGGCATCGGCTTTGACGTGCATTCATTCGTGCCTGGTGACCATGTCTGGCTGGGCGGCGTCCGCATTCCCTACAGGTTTGCGCTCAATGGCCATTCCGATTCCGATGTCGCGCTACACGCGTTGACCGACGCTATCTACGGCGCCATCGGCGTTGGCGATATCGGCGTGCATTTTCCACCTTCGGACGCCCAGTGGAAAGGCGCTGCCTCTACACTGTTTCTCAAGCATGCCGGCGAACTCGTTGCCTGGGCGCAGGGATGGATCGTCAATCTCGACGTGACAATCATATGCGAAGGGCCGAAGATCGCCCCACATGTTCCGGCAATGCAGGGAGTCATTGCCGAAACACTTCGGATCGCGCCATCGCGGATCGCAGTCAAGGCAACCACAAGTGAAAAGCTCGGCTTTACCGGGCGCGACGAGGGTATTGTAGCCATGGCGAGTGCAAGTATCGAAATGCCGAGAACTCACTGATGGCAACTAAATCCGCCGTTCCCGCCGATCCGGCGCGCCAGATCATTGAATTGCTCACCGCGGCCAACAAGACCATCGTCAGCGCTGAAAGCTGCACTGGCGGCATGATTGCTACGGCGCTGACCGATATCCCTGGCGCGTCAAAAGCCTTCTTCGGCGGCTATGTCACCTACGCCAATGAAGCCAAGACGCGCATGATCCATATCCAAGCCCGGTTGATCCGCGACTATGGCGCCGTCAGCAACCAGGTCGCCCGCGCCATGGCCGATGGCGCCCGCAATACCGCCCATGCCGACTATGCCGTTGCAGTGACAGGCATTGCCGGCCCCGATGGCGGCACGGACAAAAAACCGGTTGGTCTGGTCTATGTGGCGGTCTCGACTGAATTGGCCACCGTCGTCATCAAACACCAGTTCGGTGCGATTGGTCGGGCGGAAATCCGCAAGTCTAGCGTCCAGGCAGCGCTCGACCTGGTAATCCAGGTGCTAGCCAGAACCTATAAGGATGGCCGCTTGGACTAATCGCTGAAGCGCCGGTCGGCCTCCTCGGCGAAGGCCTGCATGATTTCTTCCTGTTTGGCGACAAAGGTCGGTTCGGCAATGGCTGCCACAAGCGGATTTGAGATTTTGAAGTCGATCTCAAATCGCACCCGCGTTCCTATGCCTTCGAGCTCAAAGCGCCAGACGCTGTCGAGATAGGCAAACGGACCATCAACGGCCTTGGCCTGAATGGTCAACGCCTGCGGATCGGCTATTACCCGGCTGGTATAAGCCTGGGTAATCGGCCCGAAATTTAGCGTCATTTTGGCCAGTTGCACATTCGCGTCGTCAGCGATCGGATCTTTACGGACATCCATCGCCGTGCAATTGGGGATAAAGCGCGGATAGTCGGCAAGATCGGCGACGATGTCGAATATGCGCAGAGGCAGATGCGGCACATGCCGCTCAAA
This sequence comes from Candidatus Devosia symbiotica, assembly GCA_025050575.1. Taxonomy (GTDB): domain Bacteria; phylum Pseudomonadota; class Alphaproteobacteria; order Rhizobiales; family Devosiaceae; genus Devosia; species Devosia symbiotica. The sequence goes on along the minus strand of JALBVE010000002.1, from coordinate 26,219 downwards.
AAACCGCTTCATCAGCGACCAAGCTTGGCCATGCGTGCCGCCTTGAGCGCAGCAAAATCTTTACCTGCATGGTGCGACGAGCGCGTCAACGAGCTCGATGACACCAGCAAAAACCCCTTGGCAGTCGCCACGGCCGCGTAGGATTTGAACTCGTTCAGCGTCACAAAGCGGATTAGCGGCGTATGCTTCTTGGTGGGCTGCAGATATTGCCCGATGGTCAAAAAATCCACGGCAGCGCTGCGCAGATCGTCCATCAGCTGCAGCACTTCATTGCGCTCTTCACCCAGCCCGACCATGATTCCCGACTTGGTGAACATGGTCGGATCGAGCTCCTTAACCCGCTGCAGCAGCCGGATCGAATGGAAATAGCGCGCTCCTGGCCGCACCTTGAGATATTTCGACGGCACGGTTTCCAGATTGTGATTGAACACGTCCGGCTTGGCCGCCACCACGATCTCGAGGGCACCCTCCTTGCGCAGAAAATCCGGCGTCAGGATTTCAATGGTTGTCTTGGGATTGCGCTCCCGAATCGCCAGGATCACATCGGCAAAATGCTGCGCCCCGCCATCAGCCAGATCATCGCGATCCACTGAGGTGATCACCACGTGCTGCAGGCCTAGCTTTTCGACCGCTAGGGCGACGTTCTCGGGCTCATTTGGATCAAGCGGCCCCGGCATACCCGTCCGCACATTGCAGAAGGCGCAGGCGCGGGTACAGATGTCGCCCATAATCATCATGGTCGCGTGCTTCTTGCTCCAGCACTCCCCGATATTGGGGCAGCCGGCCTCCTCGCATACGGTCACCAGCCCATGCTCACGCACGATCTGCTGTGTCTCCTTGTAGACAGGCGACCACGGTGCCTTGACGCGGATCCAGTCCGGCTTGCGCAGCACTATGCTATCGGGCTGGTTGGCCTTTTCAGGATGGCGCAGAGTAAGCCTAGAATTGTCGATTAATGTGACCAAAGGATGTCCTGACTTCTATGCAATCAGTCCTGCTAGGAGCATGACAAGGATGGCGCCGACCGTTGCGGTCACGATCTGCCGCAGCAAAGCATTGCGGATCCCGAGATCGATCCGCAGCGCGATAAACAGATATCCGCCCACGAACGAGCCGACGACCCCGCTCATTAGATAGATAATCAGACTGCCGTTCACGATCAGGCTGGCCAGAAAGCCTGCTACCACCCCAATCCCGACAAACATCGCTGCCGCCCGATTGTTGTTACCCATTATAAAGCCGCCGTCCGTGGTTTGCCGTTTTGGTAATACTATGTTCAGTTCCCCTGAATTTGTCCGCGACACATTGCCACGCAGTTGCCAAGCTTCAAGGGCCCCGCCCCTTATCGCGTAATCAACCGCGCCACCAGAATCATCACCAGCGTACCGATGGTTGCCGTGATGATCTGGCTGATCAGCACATTGCAGATTGGCAGCGATATATTGGCGACCGACAGCAACCAGCCACCGACAAAGGCCCCAATGACCCTGATCAGATTGCGCGGCAGACCGCCGCCGCCCAGCATCAGGCCGGCAAGCCAACTGGCTACCAGGCCGATAAGAAGGTACTGAAGCGCGTCGGCGCGGTACCGGTTTCAATGACCTTTACAATGGCGCTCAGCGTGCCCATGCGATCGGCCAGTGCTATGGCCTCCAGGGCCACCGGCGCTGCGGCTTTGTTGCGTTCGCGCAAGGCCAGTCCGTCGGACCTCGCCTTGCCCATGAAATAGTCGCACGAGCTACAGATGAACTCGCTCTCACAGCTGCATCTAAACTCAAGAAGCACAACTTTTTGGCGATGCCCAACGCACTCTGCACCCAAGCAGTTGGGTCCGGATTTGCATCCATATACTCCACCATCTCGATAGTGGGAACATTAAGGATAACGTTCTTGGTCCAGCTGAATCCCTAGTGTTTCAGACCGATCTGTATCGCTTTGACTATGTGGATAACTTTCTGAAACCTGTGGACAAACGATGGAAAACCTTAGGCGTTATATGTTCAGCGCGCGACCATAAGCATCCAGTACACTTTCCTTCATCGTCTCGCTCAGCGAGGGATGCGGGAAGATGGTGTGCATCAGTTCTTCTTCAGTAGTTTCAAGATTCATCGCCATCACAAAGCCCTGAATCAGCTCGGTCACTTCGGCGCCAACCATGTGCGCGCCCAGTAATTCCCCGGTCTTGGCATCAAAAATCGTCTTGACCAGCCCATCGGGCTCGCCCAGCGCAATCGCCTTACCATTGCCTACAAACGGGAAGCGGCCCACTTTGATCTCGCGACCGGCTTCCTTTGCCTTGGCTTCGGTCAGTCCGACGCTGGCCACTTGCGGCTCGCAATAGGTGCATCCGGGCACCAGCAGCTTGTTGAGACCATACACCTTCATGCCGGCAATCTTTTCGACCGTGATGACGGCTTCATGCTCAGCCTTATGCGCCAGCATGGGTGGACCGGCCGCATCGCCAATCGCCCAGATTCCGGCCACACTGGTCTGCCCGTAATTGTCGATGACAATGGCACCACGCTCGGTCTTGACCCCGACAGCCTCAAGGCCAATGCCCTCGATATTGCACATCACGCCGATGGCCGAGATCAGCTTGTCGCCGTTGACTTGCTGCTTACTGCCATTCTTGAGTTCAACATGGGCGACCACGCCATCCTTGGTCTTTTCAACCTTGGCGACCTTGGTCTCGGTCATGATCTTGATGCCGCGCTTTTCCAGCCGCTTGCGCGCCAGTGCCGAAATCTCAGCGTCTTCCACCGGCATGATCTGCGGCAGCAATTCGATGATCGTCACCTCAGCGCCCATCGAGCGATAGAATGAGGCGAACTCAACGCCGATGGCGCCCGAGCCCATTACCACGAGTGATTTTGGCATGTCGGCCGGCTTCATCGCCTCGAAATAGGTCCAGATCTTATCGCCATCGGGCTCGATGCCAGGCAGCACGCGCGGCCGCGCACCGGTCGCGATGATGATGTTCTTGGTTTTGTAAGTGCCTTCGCCAAGAGCATTCTTTGGCACCGGTCCCTGCGGCTCGACAATCTTCTTCTTGGTGGGTGCGACCTTGACCTCACCGGGCTTGATGATCATCGCCTCGCCCCAGATGATATCGATCATGTTCTTCTTCATCAGAAACTGCACGCCATTGTTCATCTGCGCCGCAATGACGCGCGAACGTTTGACGACGCCGTCGATATCAAAACCAAATTTCTCGGCGGTCAGACCATAATCCTTGGCGTGGTTCATATGATCGTAGACTTCGGCCGTGCGCAGCAGCGCCTTGGTTGGAATGCAGCCCCAGTTCGAGCAGATGCCAGCCATGTGCTCGCGCTCGATAATGCCCACTTTCATGCTAAGCTGCGCGCCACGAATGGCAGCAACGTAGCCGCCGGGACCGGCGCCGATAACGAGAAGGTCGTATTGGTCAGCCATTTGAGCCTCCAGAATAGTCGCGAGAAGGATATACTGAGCAGGTCAAGGACCCAACATGGATATGACGACGGGCACCAGGCCTGTGCCGATTGCCCTGGTGTTCTTGGCATCGAGATGGACACCATGCGGGTCGTGGCTTTCCAGCAGCGTCGGCAGGATGCGGACGCCATTGCGATCGGCAGTAGCATACCAGTCATCTGACGCCGTGGCGCGTCCACCCAGATCCTCGGCAACCACTCGCGCCTTGCCGATGAGACCCGTTTCCAGCGCGCTCGGCCAGCGGTCTGCATAGGCCTGGCGTGTGCCACCCGTCGGGTTGGCCCCGAATGTCAGACTGTCACTATAGGCCAAGATGGTTTTCATACTGTCGCCTCTAGGCCAGCATCATGACAGGGTTTTCGATCAACCCCTTGAACACACCGAGCAATTCAGCGCCAAGCGCGCCATCGACCGCACGGTGATCGCAGCTCAGCGTTACCGTCATGAAGTTGCCGATCTTGATCGCGCCCTTGTCGGAATAAACGCGTTCTTCGCCGACGCCCACTGCCAGAATGGTGCCATGCGGCGGGTTGATCACCGCCGAAAAGCTGGTGATGCCAAACATGCCCAGATTAGACACCGAGGACGCCCCGCCCTGATATTCATGCGGCGCTAGCTTCTTGGATTTGGCGCGCGTCGCCAGATCCTTCACCGACTCGGAGATCTCGCACAGCGATAGCGTATCGCAACTCTTGACCACGGGCGTAAACAGGCCGCTGGGCACCGCCACGGCAACGGCCACGTCGCTGCGCTTGTGATACAAAATGCTGTCGCCGACCCAGGTCGCATTTGCTAGCGGCACGCGCTGCAACGCCACAGCCCAGGCCTTCATCACGAAATCATTGACTGAAAGCTTGTAGGCCGGCTTGCCGTCCTTATTCTTGGGCGCCTGCGCATTGATCTGCTCGCGTGCGCTCAGCAGCGCATCGATGCAGCAATCCAGGGTCAGATAGAAATGCGGCACGGTCTGCTTGGATTCGGTCAGACGCGCGGCCACGACCTTGCGCATGCCGTCGTTGGGCACCAGTTCGTAGCTGCCCTCTTCGTAGAGCGCCAAAACCTGTGCCTTGGTCATGCCAGTCGCAACAGCGCTACCCGATGCCAGCTCTGCAGAAGTAGAGATAGCAGCCTTGAGCAGCCTCGCGCCGGACTTGGCGGCAACCACGTCAGACTTGACCACGCGGCCCTTAGGGCCGGTGCCGGCAATGGCGGCAACATCAATACCGGCATCCTTAGCCATGCGCCGCGCCAATGGCGAAGCGAATACCTTGCCACCAGCAGGCGCCATCGACGCGGGACTTGCCTTGGCCACTAGAGCAGCCACAGCGGCAGCTTCAATCTTGGCGGGTTCAGCAGCTTTAGGCGCTTCAGTCTTGGAGACCGGATCTGCTTCAGCTTTGGGCGTAGCGGCCATATCGTCTGCGCTCTCGCCTTCCTGCAGCAACACGGCGATCACCGCATTGACCTTCACATTGTCAGTGCCTTCTGCAACTAGAATCTTGCCGATTTTGCCCTCGTCCACGGCCTCAACTTCCATCGTGGCCTTGTCGGTCTCGATTTCGGCGATCACGTCGCCGGACGAAACGCTGTCGCCCTCCTTGATGTGCCACTTGGCAAGCTTGCCCTCTTCCATCGTTGGAGAGAGCGCCGGCATTGTAATATCAATTGGCATTCCGGTTCTCCTTACGAGCGATAGATCACGGCATTGACGGCCGCGACCACGTCATCGACATGCGGCAGCGCCAGTTTTTCGAGATTGGCAGCATAGGGCATCGGCACATCCTTGCCGGTCACACGCATCACGGGAGCATCGAGATAATCAAAGGCCTGCTCCATCACGCGGGCCGACAGTTCGGCGCCAATACCGCCCTGCGGCCAGCCTTCTTCTACCATCACTAGGCGACAAGTCTTTTTTACCGACTCGATCACCGTATCACTGTCCAGCGGCCGCAGTGTACGCAGGTCTATCAATTCGACATCGACGCCAGCCGCCACTAGTTTCTCGGTGGCCTGTGTGGCGTAGCGCATGCCCATCGAGAACGACACGATGGTCACGTCAGCGCCTTTGCGAGCAATCCGCGCCTTACCGATCGGCAGCACGAAATCGTCGACCTTGGGCACCAGGCCGGTCGAACCGTACAAAATCTCGTTTTCGAGGAAGATCGCCGGATTGGGCGAGCGGATGGCAGCCTTCAGCAAGCCCTTGGCATCGGCCGCGCTATAGGGCGCGATAACTGTCAGACCAGGAATATGGCTGTACCAAGCCGAATAATCCTGGCTGTGCTGCGCGCCAACGCGCGAGGCAACACCATTGGGACCACGAAACACCATCGGCGCCTTGACCTGGCCGCCCGACATATAGAGCTGCTTGGCTGCCGAATTGATGATCTGGTCGATTGCCTGCATGGCAAAATTCCAGGTCATAAACTCAACGATTGGCTTGAGCCCGGCAAAGGCCGCACCAACCGCCAGACCAGCAAAACCATGCTCGGTGATAGGCGTATCAATGATGCGCTCGGGGCCAAATTCTTGCAGCAAGTTCTGGGTGATCTTGTAGGCGCCCTGATATTCAGCAACCTCCTCACCCATCACGAACACGTCCTTGTCGCGACGCAGTTCCTCGGCCATCGCCTCATTCAGCGCCTGGCGCACGGTCATCTCGACCATCTCGATACCTTCGGGCAGATCGGGATCGTCCTGGGCCATAAATTTTGGTGTCTCAGCGGCAGCCAGAGTCTTGGTCTCTGCTGGCACGCTTAGCGCAGCGGCGGGCCCGGCGCTGGCGGCTTGATCAGCAACATTGGGCGCCGCGTCGCCAGCTGTTTCGCCTTCACCCAGGATCAGAGCGATCGGGATGTTGACCCTGACGCCTTCGGTGCCTTCATCAATCAGCAATTCGGTCACCACACCCTCATCGACCGACTCTACCTCCATGGTAGCCTTGTCGGTCTCGATTTCGGCCAGCACGTCGCCAGATTTGACGATATCGCCGACCTTGACTAGCCATTTGGAGAGTTTGCCCTCTTCCATCGTGGGCGACAATGCGGGCATCAGGATTTGAGGCATATCAGCTCTCCGAAAGAGGAACGCCGGGCATGGCCACACGGCGGAGATTAGTATTGAAGGCAAAATCGACCGGCAAGGCGCTCGGATCAGTGATCAATTCATGCTCTAACGACGCCTGCTGCGTCGGCTGCTGATTGATCGCCCATCCACTAAGCAACACACCCAGAATGACAAAGACGAAAAAGGCGATAGCCGCGCGCTTGTAGATTTCGACATGGGCCGCAGCGGCTAGTCTGGCCTTAGCCGCTAGCCTGTCGAACTTCCACCAGCCTAGAACCAGAAATGATCCCAGCTCTTCGCTGGCCGGCGCCAGCTTGCCTATAGCGACCGCCTAAATGATCGCTACAACTAGTGACAGAATGACAAAGGGCAATGACGCCTAACAGTATGCTCATCGATGAACCCCTCAGGTGCTGATAGTGATGTCAATCCACAGTTCTGCAGGGTCGGGCTCGGCATCATTGGTGGCAAAATCGGCCGCCTCTGTGACGAGGGCGCGGATCTCGTTCTCAATGGCCTTAATCGATTCTTCGCTCTGTGCACCCGATTCCAGTAGCCGTGCCTTGACCTGCTCGATCGGATCACGTTCCTGCCGGTACTTGGTCGCTTCATCCTTGCTGCGGTACTTGGCAGGGTCGGACATCGAATGACCACGGTAGCGATAGGTCAACATCTCTAAAATATAGGGGCCCTTGCCAGAACGAGCATGCTCAATGGCGCGCTGCGCCGCAGCATATACCATACGTACATCCATGCCATCAATCTGCTCGCCCGGTATATCGAACGAGGCGCCGCGCATAGAAAAATTGGTCGTCGCTGAAGAACGTTCGGTCGACGTGCCCATGGCGTATTTGTTGTTTTCAATGATGAACACGACCGGCAGCTTCCACAACTTGGCTATGTTAAAGCTTTCATAGACTTGGCCCTGATTGGCAGCGCCGTCGCCGAAATAGACCAGCGAGACCGAGCCATCTCCCTTATATTTGGCCGCGAAGGCCAGGCCGGTACCGAGCGAGACCTGCGCGCCGACAATGCCATTGCCGCCATAAAAACGGTGTTCGTTGGAGAACATGTGCATCGAGCCGCCCTTGCCGCGCGACAACCCGCCCTGACGCCCGGTCAGCTCGGCCATCACGCCCTTAGGATCAAGCCCCATCACTAGCATGTGGCCATGGTCACGATAGCCGGTGATCTGCGCGTCTTTGCCCTTCTCCGAGGCCATGGTAACGCCGGTAACGACGGCCTCCTGGCCGATATAGAGATGACAGAAGCCGCCGATCAGACCCATTCCATACATCTGGCCGGCCTTTTCCTCGAAACGCCGGATCAGAAGCATTTCGCGATAGGCCCTGAGCTCCTGCTCGGGGCTCAACTGGGGGATGTTGGATTGCGTCTTAGCCTTGGTGGTCACAGCCTTACGCGCCATTTAGAGAACGCTCCGCATCGGAATGAATTTGCCGCTTCGGCCAGTTTGGCCATAGATGCGCACTATAGCGCAAGAAAGCCGAGCAACGCAATGCGCTTTCAAGGCCGCGACCACGCCTTAGAGTGTTGATTCCGCTTGAATAATTGAAGTTATCTCATCTAAGGCTAATTCTTGGAATTTACTAGAAATCGGTTTACCAGTAGTTCGGTCTACCATCACGATGATGTCGTCCACATTGGCCATATTGAGCAGAAATCGGGCCCGTTCAGTGACGATGTCGGGATCAAGCCGACGCGGGTCCATCAATGTCGCCCGATGCCGATAATCATCGATCTCGGCCTGCAGGGCTGCCGATTGGGCCTTGAGTTGATCAATGTCGATCAGGATCTCGGTCCGATTTTTAATGCCGAACTGCCCGCCAATGGCCGAGAATCCCAGATAACCCTGAAATCCAAGCAAGGCAATTGTCAGTGCAAGGGGGCGCCAGATAGCAGGACGTTTGAGTCGGGTGGTGGGCATATGGGCGAACCAGAACTGAACGCCCGCACTTTGCCCGACAAGAACTTAACGTCACGTTGCGAAACCGGACAGGTCGCACTGGACCAGGCAGCGCCTGCTCAATGCAATCCTCCACGCAGGCCGATTGGCCAGCGGGGCAACGTCAGGCTGACCTAGCAGAACGCAGAGGTGTCCCGGACCTATAGCGGCAAATAGTCGATTTCCATCTCTTCCGACAGCCTTGCTGCATGCTTGAGGGAAAACACCACGCTGTATTGGATTATAAATCCGTCCCCATCGACTCGGTCGCCGCGATCGCGGCCATGTTGACGATGCCGCGGCTTGTAGTCGATGGCGCCAGGATATGAGCCGGTGATTTCGGCCCCATCAGGATAGGACCAACCGACAGCGCATTGGTCATTTCCTTGAGCAAGGTCATCGACAGATTGGCCGCATCTAGATTAGGGAACAGCAGCAGGTTGGCTTCGCCTCCCAACACCGAATCCAGCACATAACGTTCCCGCAGATCCTGGTTTAACGCCAGATCGCCCTGCATCTCGCCTTCGACAATCATCTCGGGCGCGATCACTTTGAGCTTCTTGTACACTTCACGCATCTTATAGGCGCTCTCGCCGTCGCGTGAACCAAAATTGGAATAGCTCAGCAGCGCCACCTTGGCCTCGAGATTGAAGCGCTTGAGATGGTTGCGGGCCTGCAGCGCAATGCTCACGATCTCATCCGGCGACGGATCGATATTCACATAGGTGTCGGCCAGGAAGAATGCACCGCGCGGCATCAGCAGCAGCGACAGGGCCGAGACGTCGGAAACACCAGCCTGCAGCCCAATCACCGAGCGGATATCGCGCACATGGCGAATAAAGCGCCCCTGCAGCCCGCAGATTAGCGCGTCAACCTCGCCGCGCCGCACAGCCAGTGCTCCGATCACCGTCGGGTTGGTGCGCACCACCTGCCGCGCCGTATCGGGCGTGACGCCATCACGCCCCACCAGCGAGTGGAACAGGCTCACATAGTCGCGATAGCGTGGATCATCTTCGGGGTTGATAACCTCGAAATCCTTGCCAGGCTTCAGACTCAGCCCAAATCGTTCGATGCGGGCCTCGATCACCGAGGGACGCCCAATCAGTATCGGCCGCGCAATCCGCTCTTCGAGCAACACCTGGGTTGCGCGCAATACCCGCTCGTCCTCGCCATCGGCGAAGGCGATCCGTTTGTTCTGGCCCTGCGAGCGATCGATGATCGGCTTCATCACCAGACCGGACCGGAACACAAAGCGATTCAAGCCATCCATATAGGCCGGCCAGTCGGTAATGGAATTTTTGGCTACGCCCGACTCCATGGCGGCCCGCGCCACCGCCGGCGCGATGCGCAGGATCAGCCGCTGGTCGAACGGGGTGGGGATGATATGGTCCGGACCAAACACCGCCGGCGCGCCCGAGGTGGGCACTTCTAGTCCTGGCTCATGAGCTAGCTTGGCAATCGCCCGCACCGCGGCCAGCTTCATTTCCTCATTGATCGTGGTCGCTCCGACGTCAAGCGCTCCGCGGAAGATGAACGGAAAGCACAGGACATTGTTGACCTGATTGGGGAAATCAGACCGCCCGGTACACACAATGGCGTCGGGTCGGGTTTTTTTGGCCAGTTCTGGCAGAATTTCAGGATTGGGATTGGCCAGCGCCAGCACCAGCGGCTTGGGCGCCATCTTGGCAAGCATTTTCGGCTTGAGCGCGCCTGCAGCCGACAGACCTAGAAATACATCAGCCCCCTCGATCACCTCAGCTAGGCTCGTGGCCTCGCTGACTCGGCGGAACTGGCCGCACCATTTGTCATTGATGTCGTTGCGCTTGTGGGTGACCAGGCCATCTTTGTCGGCGACCCAGATATTTTCATATTTGGCGCCCAGGGCTACCAGCACGTTCAGACAGGCAATGGCCGCAGCCCCTGCCCCGGACGCGCAGATCTTAACGTCTTCGATCTTCTTGCCTTTAAGCTCGAGCCCATTGAGCACAGCAGCCCCGACGATGATCGCCGTGCCATGCTGATCATCGTGGAACACCGGAATTGGCATGCGTTTGCGCAAGGTTTCCTCGATTTCAAAGCAATCGGGCGCACGGATGTCTTCCAGATTGATGCCACCAAAAGTTGGCCAAAGCGGAGCCACAGCATCAATGAATTTCTGCGGCTCGGTCTCGTCTATTTCTAGATCGAACACATCGATGCCGGCGAACTTCTTGAACAGAATCGCCTTGCCTTCCATCACCGGCTTAGACGCCAGTGCTCCGATATTACCCAAGCCGAGCACAGCGGTACCGTTGGAAATCACCGCCACTAGATTCTGGCGCGACGTATATTTCGCCACCGTATCGGGATTGACCGCAATCTCCTCGCATGGCGCAGCAACGCCGGGAGAATAGGCAAGGGCCAGGTCACGCTGATTGCCCAGCGGCTTGGTCGCCTGAATCTCGAGTTTGCCTGGCTTGGGAAACTTATGAAAGTGCAGCGCCGCGTCGCGCAGGGCCTTCCGCTGTTCTTTCACGTCAGTGGACACCTAGATCTCCTCTCCCGCATTCACTTACAATAAGCTAATGCATCACTATGGGTCCGCGTTCGTGCCACCAAATGGCCACGATGAAAAGGGGTAAGTCCAGCGGTCTGTGCAACTATCGTCGCGGCGTTAGGCTGCGCTGGCAACAGTGGGGTCAACCACCTGGGTGCGCGCTGGCCCGACCTTATTGATATGCAGCGCTATCGCTAGTTCCTTAAACGCGTTGCTCTTGAGCACAGATACAAAGATGAATCCTTACGCCTGCACGACGCCGCGCGCCCGCAAGTACAGCGCCTGTGCTTCTGTCTCCACGCCCTCGGCCACAATCTCACAGTCTAGATCCTTGGCCATGGCAATCAGACCATCCAGCACCGGCACTTGCGTCGTACCCAGCTTGATCATTTTTACAAAAATCCGGTCAATCTTGATGATGTCGATACTCAGTGTCCCCAGATAGGCCAGATTGGAATGCCCCGTTTCGGCATCGTCCATGGCCAGACGGCAATCCAGAGCGCGCAGTCCAGCAATCACGCTATTAGCGATTACCGAGTTGGCGAGCGGATATCGTTCGATGATTTCAAATACCAATTACCTGAAATTAAACGTAGAATTGCCAAACATGGCCTGTACATCCTCGACAATTCTGTCGTCGCGGAAGTGACCTTCAAACAGATTGATTGCCACTTTCATGATATCTAAAACTGGTTTCAATCGCCATTTGTACATTGGCTACGAAGGTCGGTGTGCGCAGTGACGGGCTTTTGGCCAGAATTGTCCGCAACATAGAAATTTGTGAAGTAATCGTCCGAACGTATTATTGAGATGTGTCTTTTTCGCGGACAAAAACATAGGCGTCCAACAGATAGTCCACCGCCATAATAGGCAAAAACGCTAGAATAGCGTCCAGCAACATGATAATATGGGAATATTGGGTCTTCAATTGGCAAATCCGAACGGGCTAAAATACCCCTCATCAGTAGCAACCAGCGCTTTAATTTCAGAAAATCTTCTGATTGTTCTTGGCCCTATACAAAAAAGGCGGCCCCGCTTTCTGGGATCGCTCGCAATTGGCAACAGATTAAATTTACTTCTTGTCTTACACGTTTAGCCGGATGCTCAACTCGCGCAATTGCGATGGCGCCACGGGGCTGGGTGCGCCCATCAGCAGGTCTTCGGCCTGCTGGCTCATCGGGAACGCCGTGATCTCGCGCAAATTCTGCACGCCGCACAGCAGCATTACGACGCGGTCCACGCCAAACGCGGCCCCGCCATGCGGCGGCGCGCCATATTGGAACGCCCGATATAGGCCACCAAAATGCTCATCGACCTCGGCCCGACTCTTGCCGATCAACTCGAACGCCTTGATCATGGTTTCCGGCAATTGGTTACGGATTGAGCCAGAGGCAATTTCGTAGCCATTACAGACCGCATCATATTGATAAGCCTTGATGGTCAGCGGGTCCTGGTTGTTAAGCGCGTCGATTCCGCCCTGCGGCATCGAAAACGGGTTGTGCGCGAAGTCAACCCGCTTGTTCTCCTCGTCCCATTCGTAGAACGGGAAATCGACGATCCAGCACAGCGCGAACTGTTCAGTATCAATCACACCCAGATCAGCACCAACCTTGTTGCGGGCGTCGCCAGCGAACTTGTAGAACTTCTCCGGCCGGCCGCACACGAAAAACATCGCGTCGCCATCGTCCAGTCCCAGCTCAGCCTTGAGGGCCGCCGTACGCTCCTCGCCAATATTCTTCGCGATCGGGCCAGACCCTGCCCCGTCTATGAAGAAGATATAGCCCAAACCCGGCTGCCCTTCGCCCTGCGCCCAGGCGTTCATGCGATCGCAAAAGGCTCGGCCAATCGGCTCGGCGCCGACCTTGTTCTTGGCCGGAATGGCCCAGACTTCCACCTTATCATCGGCTTCTATCTGCCCGGCAAACATCTTGAAGCCAGAACCGGCAAAATGTCGGGTCACCGCCTGCATTTCGATTGGATTGCGCAGATCGGGCTTGTCCGAACCATATTTGCGGATCGCCGTATCATAGGGAATGCGCGGCCAATCCTTGGTGACGCGCTTGCCATCAGCAAACTCTTCGAAGATGCCGGTCATGATCGGCGTCATGGTGTCCCAGACATCTTCCTGAGTAACAAAGCTCATTTCCATGTCGAGCTGATAAAATTCGCCCGGCAGCCGGTCCGCGCGAGGGTCTTCGTCACGAAAGCACGGCGCAATCTGGAAATAGCGGTCAAAGCCGGCCACCATCAACAACTGCTTGTATTGCTGCGGCGCCTGCGGCAAGGCGAAGAACTTACCGGGATGAATACGGCTGGGCACCAGAAAATCGCGTGCGCCTTCCGGCGACGATGCCGTCAGGATCGGTGTCAAATACTCACCAAAGCCGGCCTCACCCATGCGGTTGCGCATCGAGGTGATCACCTTGGTCCGCTTGATGATATTGGCATGCAGCTTCTCGCGGCGCAAATCGATAAAGCGATAGGTCAGGCGCACATCCTCAGGATATTCCTTATCGCCAAACACCGGCAGCGGCAGCTCCTTGGCAGCCGACAACACCTCGATCTCGCGGATAAACACTTCAATCGTGCCTGTGGGCAGATTGGGATTTACCACAGCCGCATCGCGCAACTTCACTTCGCCATCGATGCGAATGACCCATTCCGAGCGAACCTGTTCGACGGCCGCGAAAGCTGGCGAATCAGAGTCAACTACGGCCTGAGTCAGCCCGTAATGATCCCGCAGATCGATGAACAACAGTCCGCCATGGTCGCGGATACGATGGGCCCAGCCGCTCAGGCGAACAGTTTTACCCGCGTCCGCCGCAGTCAGGGCCCCGCAGGTATGCGAGCGGTAACGATGTGATGTCATGTGATAAAGCTCTGCAAAAAGGCCGGAATCTTGGGGTGGAAAAGCGCATGGGAGCCCCGGATTGTCAAGTTGATCGGGCAGTCGTGGCCACTATTGGGTCTACTTCCACCTAAGTCGCTTCAACCGCTTAACAAATCCAGTCTGGAATTGGCATGCCGCACCTGCTAGTAACAATGTTGACGATTTTAAGACGGACTCTCGTATGGACCTCATAGTTTCTACAGATGTGCTCGCTGATTTTTGTGAGCGCGCTGCAAAGTTCGAATTTGTAACGGTCGATACAGAATTCCTGCGGAAAACCACATACTGGCCCAAGCTCTGCCTTGTTCAGGTAGCTACCGATGACGAGGCGGTGCTGATTGATCCGCTGATTGCCGGCTTCGATCTGAGCCCGTTCTACGATCTCCTGGCCAATCCAGGCGTCACCAAGGTCTTCCATGCCGCCCGGCAGGACATCGAGATCTTCGTCAAAGCCACGGGCAGCGTCCCGACCAATATTTTTGACACTCAGGTCGCCGCCAGTGTGTGCGGCTTTGGCGACAGCGTGTCCTACGACAATCTGGTGCATTCCATAACCAGCGTCGAACTCGATAAATCGAGCCGCTTCACCGATTGGTCGGCACGGCCCCTGTCCAAGAAACAGCGACTATATGCCATCGCCGATGTCACCCATCTGCGCGACATCTATCGCGAACTGCGCAAGCAGGTTGCCGCGACTAGGCGCGGCGACTGGGTCGAGGACGAAATGAGCGTACTGCGCAGCATCGATACCTATGTCACCCAGCCTGAACAGGCCTGGGAACGCATCAAGATGAAGATCAACCGCCCGCGTGACTTGGCCGCACTCAAGCGGCTGGCGGCTTGGCGTGAACAGCGCGCCCAGGATTCCGATCAGCCGCGCAGTCGCGTGCTCAAGGACGACGTCTTGTTCGAACTGGCCGTGCAACGTCCGCTGACCGCCGCCGCCTTTGAGCAGCTCAGAGCTATACCACGCGGCTTTGGCTGCAGTTCGACGGCTGCCGAAATCACCGCCTTGCTCAAAGACGTCGAAGCCATTCCGAAGTCTGAACTGCCGGTCATGCCCGAACGCTATCGCAGCCCCTCGCCCAAGGGCGCGGTTGGCGACCTAGTGCGTGTGCTGCTTAAATCGACGGCCGAACAGAGCGGCGTCGCCGCCCGCATCATAGCCACGTCCGACGAAATCGACGCCCTGGTACTCGATGACAACGCGGAAGTGCCGGCACTCAAAGGCTGGCGCCGCAAGCTGTTTGGCGACAAGGCTTTGGCCATCAAACATGGCCGCATCGGCCTAGTCGCCACGCGCAAGGGTATTATCGAATTCGAAATTAAGCCAGAGGACGCAGCGGCGGCGGCTGAATAGGCAATCTACGCCACCCGTACCCTGGCGGTCTTGAACCCAACGACACCGGCAAAGGTGTCGAACCGGTTTTGCAGATGTTCGCCGTCAAGGAACGCCAGATCGGCCGGCAGAACCAGCGATAGAACGCCATCATCGACATCAAAGCGAATGCGCGGCAAGACCCCAGGCATTGCTGCCGTCATCAGATAGGCCACCCGGAACAGCGCCCCGATCAACCGTGCCCGCTGGGTCAACGCCACATCGCCCAGTGCCGCCAGCGCTGCCGCCGTCTTGCTCTTGGGCTCGTTATAGCGAATAGCAATGACCTGCGCCAGAAACGCCCGTCCAGGATGATCCATCCCGCTCAGCGAACCATAGACGATCGCGTCGATGGTCTGCGAACCGCGATAATCCGGATGCGCCCGCCAGCCGATATCTGACAATAGGCATGCCACGATCCGCAAACGCGCTTCTCTGACAGTCTCCTGCATATCCGCTGCCGCCAGAAATTGGCCCGAAAACCCGATCAGATCATTGGTATGCGCCGGTGAACGCGAACGCAGCACCGAAAGCTCTTCTGCCCCCTGGATCAGCGGGTCTATGGCCTGCTCATGCCTGTCTAACATGCCGTAGAGATAGCCCTCACGCACACCCAGCGCCGAAAATACCACATCCTTGAATCGACCCGCCTTGAGCATTGCGGCCATCACAGCAGCACCAAACGGCACCAGTTCACGCCGCGATGAGCTGACCTGATCGGCCCCTTCATAGCCCTTGAGCGAGTTCGCTCCGACGATTTCGCCACAAAAGGCAATCATCTCGTCAGCAGGCACCACATAATGATGCACTATGTGCAGCGGATATTTCCGGACGATCTGGTGCAGTTTGGCGAGCGCGCGCCAGGTGCCGCCAATAGCGGCAAACGAGCTGTCCTTGCCCGCCTTGCTCAGCACGGAGTGCTTGAGCCGCCCACTAACAATGTCGCCGGCCTTAGCTGGCGAGCCATTACTGTCGTCCTGCAGCCGGATGACGCCAAGCTCAAACGATCGGCCGTCAGTATCGCTACCGTTGATAATACTGGATAGCTCCAGGCTGCCGCCGCCCAGGTCGCCGACCATGCCACTGAACCCCAGAATGCCAGCCACCGCACCGAGCGCGGCATAATGGGCTTCCTGTTCACCGCTAAGCACCTGCACCGGGCTATCCATTAAGGCTTCAACAGCTCCGACAAACTCGTCGCGATTGGTCGAATCGCGCACTGCGGACGTCGCCAGGATAAATATCTTACCCACCCGCATCATCCGGCTCACCAGCGCAAAGCGTTTGATGGCATTGAGGGCCTGCGCTATATTGGCCTCAGCTAGCCGGCTGGTTTGGCCCACGCCGCGCCCGAGAGCGCAAGCTGATTTTTCGTTATAGAGCGGCGTCAGCGCGCGGGTATGCCGCTCATAGACCACCAGACGAACGGAGTTCGAACCGATATTAAGCACGGCAACGGGCTTGGCGCCCTTAATGCAGCCCTGCGCGGTCGGGTCGGCGTCAATGCCCAGAATTTGTTCAAGTCTAGTCCTCATCTGACTCGATCATACCGGCACTGCCGCGTCCGGACAGCGATGGATTGGTCATGAAGTAGTCATGCGCATTGAACGGCTCTTCACCTTCACCAGCATGCACGCGATGCGAACTGCCATCCGGCAAGACTTCCCAGCTCTGCTGATTGTCGCGCAGATAGGCAACCAGAATTCGATCGAGGATTTGCTTATGCACGGTCTTGTTGAGAATGGGCACCATCACCTCAACCCGGCCATCCAGATTGCGTCCCATCAGATCAGCTGAGGAAATATAAACCATGGCCCGCGGATTGGGCATCGCCTCGCCATTGCCAAAACAATAGATGCGGCTATGTTCGAGGAACTTGCCGACCACCGATTTCACCCGGATATTGTCCGAAAACCCGGGAATTCCCGGCCGCAGGCAGCAGATGCCGCGCACAATCAGATCAATTTTGACGCCCGTCTGGCTGGCGTCATAAAGCGCATCGATGATCAGCGGATCCACCAAAGAATTCATCTTCAGCAGAATGCTGGCTGCCCGACCATTGCGCGCGAATTCGATTTCGCGATCAATATCACCGAGCAATTGCGGCCGCAGATTGATCGGCGAAACAGCGATAGTTTCCAGCTCGGTAGGGCGAGCATAGCCGGCGATGAAATTGAATACTCGCGCCACGTCTCGCGTGATCGTCGGATCAATCGTGAAATAGCTTAGATCGGTGTAAATCTTGGCAGTAATGGGGTGATAATTGCCCGTACCGATGTGGCAATAGCTGACCAGCTTGCCCCTTTCACGCCGTACTATCTGACTCAGCTTGGCATGGGTCTTGAGCTCAATGAAGCCGAATACCACTTGCGCGCCGGCCCGCTCCAGATCGCGCGCCCAACGGATATTGGCCTCTTCGTCAAACCGTGCCTTGAGCTCCACTAGACAGGTCACGGACTTGCCCGCTTCCGCCGCCAGAACCAGTGCCTTGATGATCGGGCTATTTGCCGAGGTGCGATAGAGCGTCTGCTTGATCGCCACCACGTCAGGGTCGCGTGCCGCCTGCA
Source organism: Candidatus Devosia symbiotica (assembly GCA_025050575.1). GTDB lineage: Bacteria > Pseudomonadota > Alphaproteobacteria > Rhizobiales > Devosiaceae > Devosia > Devosia symbiotica. The sequence continues at coordinate 8,348 of JALBVE010000002.1, read as the reverse complement.
TCAGGAACTGCGCCACCACATCAAAGCTCTCGAATGGATGGTGGACCAGAATATCCTTGGCGCGAATGGCAGCAAAGCTGTCGCCATTATAGTCGCGGATCCGCTCCGGGAATCGCGCATGGTATGGCGTGAATTTAAGATCAGGCCGGTCTACATCGCAAACCTTGCTGGCGTCGGCAAGGCCGAGGAAGCCGTGCACTTCAAACACGTCTCCCTCCTTGGCACTCATCTGCTCGCCGATCTGGCGCTTGAGGGCGCGTGGCATCGAGCTTTCGATTTCCAGCCGGATCACCTGTCCGCGGCGGCGCTGGCGCAGTGCACTCTCAAATTTTACCACCAGATCGGCCGCTTCGTCGTCGATTTCGATTTCGCTGTCGCGGATGACACGGAACGCGCCTGATCCGGCGACCAAATGGCCGGGGAAAATTTTGTGGAAAAACAGCTTGATCAGCGTGTCGATGGTCACCATTTCGCTGCGCCCCTCCGACACCAGGGAGCTTGGCAGATTGATGAAGCGATCTAAATTGCCCGGAATACGCACCAGCGCGGTCAGCGGAAAATCGCTGTCTGGTCGCTTCAGCTCAAAGGCTAGCGCCAGCCCCAGATTAGGAATGAACGGAAACGGATGCGCCGGATCGACGGCGATCGGCGTCAGCACAGGAAATATCTCTTGGCGGAATAGCTTTTGTAGATAGATCACCTGATCGGGCGTCAGGTCATCCTGCTCATGGATCACCACATTTTGAGCGAACAGCTTTTCGCGCAATTCTTGCCAGTGGTCCTGCTGCTCAAGCTGTAAATGCTGCGTCAGCGTGGCGATTTCCTCAAGCTGCTCGGCTGGCGTCAATCCATCAGCGCTCTGCTTGGACAGCCCTGCCCGCAACTGACCTTTCAGGCCGGCCACGCGAACCATGAAAAATTCATCCAGATTGTTCGCCGAGATCGACACGAAGCGCAGCCGCTCAAGCAAAGGATAATTCATATTGCTCGCTTCTTCGAGCACGCGCATGTTGAATTGTAGCCAACTGACCTCGCGGTTGACGAACCGGGCCGGGCTGGTGCGCAAGGCCTCGGAGTCGAGGATTGAACCGTCTGTGTCTAAAAACTCGCTCATGTCATTCATCGGCTTGACTATCCCAGTCCTGTTCATCGCTGGTTTCGCCACGATGGGCGCGTCGGCGGTCGAGTGCGTCGGCAGCAATACTGCGGGTAATGGCGCTGCTCTTAGCCAGCGCCAGCCTATCCATCAGATCGGCAAGAAGCACTGCTTCTTCGGTGGAACGCTCCATGCGTGCCACCAGATAGCCGATAATCTTGGGATCAACCTTGATCTGCCGATCCCCGAACAACTTCACGAACATCTGTGACAATTGAATGTCGTCCGTCAGTTCCAGTGAAAAGGTCGTGGCTCGCCGCGCGCGCGAGCGAACATCATCGGTCGCCAGCGGCCAGTTCGCAATCTCCTCACGCGCCGTCAGCAGGATCGGTCTTTGCTCCCGGAGCGATTGATTAAGCAGGTGAAACAGCCTCGCCTCGTCATAACCAAGTCGGTCGACATCCTCGACAATGATCGGCTGCCGTCCCCCATCGGTCGCCAGTGCCTCAAGGTCATCGACCCCGGCCAGAAGGGCGCCACTACGATCGGCAAAGATGCGCGCCAGATGGGATTTGCCCGATTTGGCTGGCCCCACTAGCAGCGTCACTGGCTCGGACCACTGCGGAAACGCCAGAATCCGACCATGCGCCAGCGCGTTGCCTTCACCCACCAGAAAGTCGGCCTCGCCCTGCGCCGGCGTATGCTCCAGTTCAAGTGCTAGCTGCCGCGCCGAACCAGCATCGTCATGGGGCACTGGTAATGTCACCGGTTTCTCCCCTCTGCGCCGGCACATCGAGCGTGTTGGCATAGCCGTTATAAAGGCTGCTCGCCTTGTATTTGGCCACCCCGAAGTGCACCAGTACACCGACAATGGCCGCCAGCGGCACCGCTAACAGCAGGCCGACAAAACCGAACAGCGCGCCGAAAGCCAGCAGCGCGAACATCAGCCAGACCGGGTTGATGTTGATGCTGGAACCGACCAGCTTGGGATAGAGAATATTGCCCTCGATAAACTGCCAGCCCATAAAGATGGCGACCACCACCACCACCATCCAGTAATTTGGCCAGAACTGCACCAGGGCGATACCGATTGACAGCGAGAACCCCACGGCAAAGCCCATGAACGGCACAAAGCTGAGCAGGCCGCTGATCAACCCGACCGCCAGCCCGAAATTCAAACCCAACAGGCTAAGTGCTGTCGCGTAATAAACAGCGTCGATCAGCAGCACACCACCCTGCCCGCGTATCACCCCAGCCATCGATTTGTCGATATCGCTCAGAATGCCGTTGATTTCCGGCTTATGGTCGCGTGGCAGCAGGCTCTGCAAGCCGCGCACCATGCCTTCCCAGTCCAGCAGCAGATAAAACGCCACTACCGGGGTTAAAATGGTCACCCCGATGACCGCAGCGCCGGTATAGCCGATATTGACCAGTTCAGCCGGCAAGGTGGCGATAAAACTCAGCACCTGGCGCGCCAAGTCGTTGATCGACGCCTGAAACTGTGTCGCCCGCTCGGGCCCAAGCCATTCATTGATCGACGGTGACCATTCAACGATCAGCTTTTGCAGATCCTGCACATAGCCCGGCATGCGCTGAATCAGCCCGATGATCTGCTGCCCCACTAGCGGCACGAACATGACGAACACGCCTACAACGATGGTAATTACACAAAGCAAGACTACCGCAGTCGCCCAGCCGCGGCTGAAGCGCCAGCCCTGCAACTGGTTGACCAGCGGATTCAACAAATAGGCCAACGCCGCACCAATCACAAAGGGCAACAGGATTCCGCGAAACAGCCAGAGCAGCAGGATCAGTATTACAAGGAACGCGATCCAGATCAGCATTTGATTTCTGAGGGTCATGGTGTCGTGCGGCCATTGCGTCGCTTTAGTAGAGAAGCTATTAGGCCGTCTAACTTCCGGCTCCAGAATTGGCAACCGCCTTGGTCTACCGATGATCGCATTACACACGCTCTCCCCATCGAGGTCTGAGGCCCATGTCTGACAAGCAAAACCTGACATCAAACGGCCTTTCGTACAAGCAGGCCGGCGTCGATATCGATGCGGGCAATGCCCTGGTGGAAGCCATTAAACCAGCCGTCCGCTCCACTCGCCGTCCAGGCACTGATGGCGAGATCGGTGGCTTTGGCGGTTTGTTTGATCTCAAGGCGGCCGGCTTCGTCGATCCGGTTCTGGTGGCGGCCAATGACGGCGTCGGCACCAAGCTCAAGATCGCCATCGATACCGGCAATCATGCTACCATCGGCCAAGACCTAGTGGCCATGTGCGTCAACGACATCATCGTTCAGGGCGCCGAACCTTTGTTCTTTCTCGATTACTTCGCTATCGGCAAGCTTGATGTCGAACAGGGCATCGCCATCGTTACCGGCATTGCCCAGGGTTGCCGATTGGCTGGTTGTGCGCTGATCGGTGGTGAAACCGCAGAAATGCCCGGCATATATTCGGGCAAGGACTATGATCTGGCCGGCTTTGCTGTCGGCGCCGCTGAACGCGGCACCCTGCTGCCCCGCCCCAATATCGCCGCCGGCGATATCCTGGTGGCGATCGGTTCGTCCGGCGTTCATTCCAATGGCTATTCCCTGGTCCGCAAGATCGTCAGCCTGTCCGGACTGGATTGGACTGCCAACGCCCCCTTCGCTCCCAGAACGCCGCTCTCCGAGGCGCTGCTGACGCCCACCCACGTTTATGTCAAACCCTTGCTAGCCGCCATCAGGGCCGGCATTGCCATCAAGGCGCTGGCCCACATCACCGGCGGCGGCTTCATCGACAATATCCCCCGCATGCTTCCCGACCATCTGGCGGCCCATGTCGATCTGAACGCCGTCACGGTGCCAAAAGTCTTCGGCTGGCTCAGCAGGGTCGGCGGTATCGATCAATCCGAAATGCTGCGCACCTTCAATTGCGGCGTTGGCATGCTGGTCGCTATCGCTCCCGAGGATACGGTAAAACTAGTCGATCATCTTAATGCCGCCGGCGAAATCGCTAGCATCGTCGGCAGGCTCACCGAACGCACCGGCGAATCCGTGACCTTCCAGGGTACCCTGGCGCTGTGACCCGCAAGCGCGTCGCCATCCTCATCTCGGGCCGCGGCTCAAACATGTCGGCGCTGATCGAGGCAGCCGAGGCGCCCGACTACCCCGCCGAAATCGTTGGCGTGTTCTCCAACCGCGCGGCCGCGCCGGGCCTGGCGATCGCCGCTAGTCACGGCATCGCAACAGCCGTCCTCGCCCAGAGCAGGTTTCCCAGCCGTGACATGTTCGAAGATGTCATGACCCAGACGCTAGAAAGCTGGGATGTTGACATTGTCTGTTTGGCGGGCTTTATGCGCATTCTTGGCGTCGATTTTGTCAATCATTGGGCCGGTCGGATGATCAATATACATCCCTCGCTGCTGCCGCTCTACAAGGGCCTGAATACCCACGCACTGGCCCTGGCCGACGGCGCCACCACTCATGGCTGCACCGTTCATTTCGTTACGCCTGGCCTCGATGAAGGCGTCCTAATCCTGCAGGCTCAGGTTCCTGTATTGCCCGGTGATACCCCCGAAATCCTGGCGGATCGGGTACTGGTCCAGGAACACCGCATCTATCCCGAGGCCTTGCGCCTGCTGGCCTCCGGTCAGATTTCAGTATCCTCCTAGCCCCATCGCCCTCCACTGGCACCCCGCGCCGCCGGCCCATCACTAAATATTGATCTGGCCCATCGTCAGAATCGGTTCGACCTTTACTCCCGACCAGCATAGTTTGCCGCTTTATAGGGGAGGCCCTGATGGATCGTCGCGACTGGTTCTGGATCATACTGCTCGGCGCCATCTGGGGCTGCTCGTTCATCTTCAATGCTGTGATGATCCGCAAAATCGGCCCGCTCTGGATTACCTCCTTCCGCGTCGGCATTGACGCTCTGGGCTGCTGAGCAGTTATGGTCGGCCTGTGCAAACCAGTCCCACGTGACCCGATCCTCTAATTTAAGCTGGGCGCATTGGGCGTTCTAGCCTATGCTACTCCCTTCGCACTCTTCCCGCCGGCCCAAACTAATCTGGCCAGTGGCGTTGCGGCGGCCATCATCAATACCTTGACGCCAATCATAACGGTGATCGTCAGCCATTTCTGGCGCGGCAGCAAAAAGGCCAACCGCATCAAGTCTGCCGGCGTGATGATCGGCTTTGCTGGCGCGGCAATCCTGGCCTCGTTGGCTCTGTCGTCCGACAGCGATTCGCAGCTCTGGGCCATATAACCCGCAGTTTCAAGGCGATCAAACCACAGCTTTGGCGGCTATCGCACTCATCAGAATGGCCATCGTCGCTATTCCAGTCGCCTTCGTAGTTGAAGGAACGCCGGGCTGCCGATCTAGATCCTGGGCATGCTGGTGATTTTCGCTAGCCCACTGCTGATTGACGGTCGCATCGGCAAGCTCTGGCACCGCGTTGCCGCTTGAGCGAAACGAACAGCACGCTGGAGCGCTTCTTAGGCAAAGGCGCGTCCCATGTCTCATTCCATCACCGATCCAGATCCTTGCCCAGACATTGATCCGGTCGCGCCGCTCGAGATTATCCCACAGCCCGAGCCAGCGCTGCCGCAGGCCGTCGATCCCGTGCCACCCTATCCTCAGGAATTGCCCAACACGCCTCAGCTCGTCGAAGACCCCGCGCCCGGCCAGCCCGACTCTGTTCCAGGCGACGACCGGCCACCGACCTGGAGTTAACCGCCAAATCTGCCAAAACAGAAACGGCGCCTCGCGGCGCCGTTCTTTTTGTCACTATTCGATGCCGAGCCTCTGCTTCATCAGCGCATTGAGTGCCTGCGGATTGGCCGTGCCGCCAGACGCCTTCATCGCCTGACCGACGAACCATCCAATCATTGAGGGCTTGGCCAGCACCTTGGCGACCTGATCGGGGTTGACGGCGATGATCTCGTCGACAATGGCCTCAATGACGCCCATATCGGTCATCTGCTTCATGCCACGCCGCTCGACGATCTCGGCCGGATTGCCCTCTAGTTCGTCGGCAATGATAATCTGCAGCAAATCCTTGGCGCCCTTTGACGAAATCGTCTCAGCAACCACCAGATCCACAATTCCAGCAATCTGGCCAGGCTGCAAATGGGTTTCCCAGATCGCCAGCCCCTGGCTATTAGCAAAGGCGGCCACGTCCCCATTGAGAATGTTGGCTACGGCCTTGCCGTCGCGCCTGATACCGCCAAAGGAGACCACCGACTCAAAGTAGTCAGCCGTTTCGCGGTCCAGCGTCAGCACCATGGCGTCATAAGGCGTCACGCCAAAGTCACTGATAAACCGTGCGGTCTTTTCGTCCGGCAGCTCGGGAAGACCGACGAACAGCTCTGTCACGAAGACATCATCGAACTCGAGCGGCAGTAGATCGGGATCTGGGAAGTAGCGATAGTCCTGCGCATCTTCTTTGGATCGCATCGACCGCGTCTCGCCCAGCTTGGGGTCATAGAGCCGGGTTTCCTGCTCGATTTTCCCGCCGTCCTCGAGAATATCGATTTGGCGGCGCGCCTCGAATTCAATCGCCTGGCCGGCAAAGCGGATCGAGTTCACGTTCTTGATCTCGCAGCGCGTTCCAAATTCGCTGCCCGGGCGACGCACCGACACATTGACGTCGGCGCGCATAGACCCATGCTCCATATTGCCGTCGCAGGTGCCCAGATAGCGCATGATCGAGCGCAGCTTGGCCAGATATGCCTTGGCCTCGTCAGATGAGTGTATGTCTGGCTTGGAGACGATCTCCATCAGTGCCACACCAGCACGATTGAGATCAACAAAGCTCATATTGGGGTGCTGGTCGTGGATCAGCTTGCCCGCATCTGTTTCCAGATGCAGCCGCTCAATGCCGATCTGGACGTTTTCGCCGTTAACGTCGAGCGACACGACACCCTCCCCGACGATCGGGGCTTTGTACTGAGATATCTGGTATCCTGGCGGCTGGTCGGGATAAAAATAGTTCTTGCGGTCGAACACGCTACGCTTGTTGATCTGCGCCTTCAGGCCCAGTCCTGTGCGCACGGCCTGGCGCACGCATTCCGCATTGATGGTCGGCAACATGCCCGGCATGGCCGCATCTACGAACGACACATTAGCATTGGGCGGATTGCCAAACGCGGTCGAAGACCCCGAGAAGAGCTTGCTTTCCGAAGTCACTTGCGCGTGCACTTCCATGCCGACGACGATTTCCCAGTCACCGGTTGATCCGGCAATAAAGTTCTTCGGGTTGGATGTGCGCGTGTCGATGAGGGTCAATTATGCATCCTGCGAGGCAAGGCGAAACGATGCCAAACGCATAGAGCGAAGGGCTTGGCGATGCAATAGTTTGAGCGGCTAAGCGCTAGTCCTAGTGCCCGATATCGCCATCAAATGGCATCAGGCGCTTTTCCAGGTGCACACTCATCAATGGCTGCGGCGCGCCACGTCTGTCCGGCCGCAATGCCAGAATGTGGTAGCCCTGCTTTTCATAGAACCGCACGGCGGGCACATTGTCGGCCGGCGTTTCTAGATAAACTCGCTCAGCGCCGCCCAATTCGAGCATCAATTCCATCCGCCGCAACAGCATCGAGCCCAGCCCGTTCCGCTGCAATTCCGGCATTACGATCGCGAGCATCAGCCAACCACGATCCCGTCCACATCGGCAATAATGATCCGGTTGAGCGTCTCCGCCACAACTTGAGAAAGCCGGTATTGTTCTGACTCGCGCATCCTCAGTCGCGCAGCCAAAAGCGGGAATATCCCTTATTCCCAGGCATGGTAGGCAATCTCGGCCAGTCGACGGGCATCGGCGCTTTCCGTCTTGCGAATGGTGATGCCTAGCATAGTGACCTCCGCTATCTGCGGCGCCGCGCGGCAATGATTCCCTTCTCGTAATTGATGTTCCAGTCGATCAGTGTCCTCCACACAAATTTGGCCTGATCTTCGTCAAGATCAAGGGCCAAACTGCGTTCGCGAATCTTGGCGATCACCGCTTTAATGCGAACCACGTCATGCGCCTCATGCAGGTCGGTCTTGATCTCGGCCATGCGCGTCACATAACGATGGCGCTCAGCAAACAGGGTGAGCAACGCGCTATCGATCCGGTCGATTTCAGCACGGACATCGTCCTTGGATTGGCAGTCGGGGGGGTGATTTCTGAGCGGTCACGGCGGGTTCCAGTACAATTGGGCTGTTGCTGGTTTGCACCGCCATGCTGGCGATTTCAACCGCCCCACTTGCGCATTTTGACCCCT
>JALBVE010000019.1 GCA_025050575.1 Candidatus Devosia symbiotica | reverse complement strand
TGGTCAATGGCCGCGAGGGGCCCTGCGGTTGGCGTATGAAATCATCGACGCAGCTAAACCGGTATCGACCCTGTTGGCGCCGGTGATCGATCGACTGGCCGGCGCCTGTTTGACTCTAATTTACCGGCCTGACATCACCCCCGGCACGGCATATTCGCCACCAGCGCGGCTCCTGAGCAGGCTCTGCCCCCTGCCATCGCCCGGGTGGTTGGCCATATCGAAAAGCCACCTAACTGTCCCCCTGCAGGTCGAATACCTCGCCACCATCGCCGAAATGAGCCGCGGCCACTTCGTGCGCCAATTCAGCTTGGCGACCGGAACGGCGCCCTCGGACTATGTGTTGGCCCGGCGCATCGATCGCATCGAACGGCTGCTGCTAGCCACCGATATGAGTGTGAGCGTGATTACCGCAGCCACGAGCTTTGCCGATGCCAACTATCTGGCCAAGGCTTTCCGCCGCAAGCGCAGTATGGCGCCTCTGGTCTTTCGCACCAGCCAACGACTGGCCGTCGGCGCGTGAAAACCAGATTGCCTTGTGCGGCCAAAAGGGGCAAAATCACCGTTGACGTACAGGGCAAGAAAATGACCAATCCTGTCACCGAAAGTCGCCGCCATTTCGAAGACCTTGCGATCGGCGAAGTGATCGATCTGGGCCACACCACAGTGAGCAAGGCGATGATCATCACCTTTGCCACCGAGTTCGACCCCTTCCCATTTCATCTCGATGAAGCCGCCGCCAAAGCTAGCCTGCTTGGCGGATTGGCCTCCAGCGGATGGCAGACCGGGGGCCTGATCCTGCGCATGCTGGTGGACAGTTTTCTCAGCAAGATCGCCTCGGCTGGCAGCCTCGGTTTCTCTAATCTGAAATGGAAAAAGCCAGTCATGGTCGATGACACGATTGGCGGCACCGTGACCATTACTGATCTGCACCGCTCCGAGACCCACCCGCAATGGGGCATTGTCACGCTCGACTTTGACGTGCGCAATCAGAAGGGTGCTTCCGTACTGAGCATGCGCCTGGTCAATCTTGTCGAGACCCGCACCCCCACAGTTGCCGCATGACGCGCTGGTTCGAGGATATCGTGATCGATGAGGTTTTTTCGCTCGGCAACCACACTTTTACCGCTGACGAAATCGTCGCCTTTGCAACGCTCTATGATCCGCAGTATTTTCACCTCGACGCCGAGGCGGCCAAACACAGCCATTTTGGCGGGTTGGTGGCCAGTGGCTGGCACACGATCAGCGTCGGCCACCGGATGATGGTCGATACTTTGTTTGCCGAAGAGGAACGTCTGCGCGCCATGGGCCTCAAGCCCGGCATCTCCGGCCCCTCCCCCGGCGTCAATACCATGGATTTCAAAGTGCCTGTTCGCCCCGGTGACACCGTCAGTTACGAGCTCGTGGTAACCCACAAGCGTCGATCTAATTCCATTCCTGGCTGGGGCCTGCTGTTCAACCGGCTAACCGCGCTCAATCAGCGTGGTGAGGTGGTTTATCATGCCGAACTAGTCGGCTTTTCAAAATTGCGCGACTATACAATGCCCCTTGGGCTCAAACTGATGCTGGCGCTGCGCAATTTTCCGGTATTGGGCGCCCTTCTCAAACGCCGTTCTTGAAAGCCTGGAAATAGCCTGGCACTGTGTCTGCATGCGCCGAATTACCCTCGTTACCGCCCTCGCCGCCTCGACCATCACCCCATCGTTCGCCCAGAGCTTTGAGGGAAACTGGGGTTGTCGCGACTCCACCGGCGCCAAGGCCGGGCTTCTGACCATCTATGGCGATGTCTATGGTTTCGCCTCCACCACGCCAAGCGATGCCGCTTCGGGAACCGGCACTATCACGGGCTATCAGGACGGAGTCGCCTTCAATGATGGCGGACTGAAGATAGCCCGCGGCATTGTCGCCGGGCGCGTCATCGCCGACCCCACCTATCTGACCGCCATTCAGCTTGAGACTGCCGATGCCATCGTCATGCTGTGCACGCCACGCTGAGCCAAATTTGGCAAAAGCCGCGATATTCCGACGCGCGGTGTTGAACTTTCCACCAGATACGCCATTATATCAATGCGGTGCTAGGCCCCTCTGGCGAGAACAGTAAAGCTCTTGTGATGTCGGAGCTATTCCACGCGAACATAGAGATAGTCCGGCAATGAAAACGCTGCTTAGCGCCATGATGAGTGAATTTCTTGGTGCACCTGTTTATTTCTGAATCGCGTTTGTCGCGGTCGTTATCGGCCTGCTAGTTTTTAACCTGGACTTCCTACATCTGGATGAGCATGAGATCAGCGCCTGCCAAAACTGGGGTCTGTATAGCTTTTATGTTGCCATTGCACTGGCCTTTGGCGGCCAGGTCTGGTGGCAGCGCGGCGCAACGTCTGGCCTGGAATTCTACACCGCCTATGTGATCGAGCAGTCATTGACGATAGACAACATGTTCGTTATCGGCGCGGTGATCCTGCGCGCCATTCTAATCGGCCTGAGTGCTGCTCTGGTCTATCAGTACAGCTGGATCCTGTTCGTGTTTGGCGCGTTTCTCGTATTCACCGGCATTCGCATGTTCCGCCACCAGAGCGATGAACCCCACATCGAGCAGAACCCCTTATTCCACTCCCTGACTAAGCACTTCCGCATCACCCAAAATCTGCGCGGACACGATTTCACCGCCCGCCTGCCGCACCCCAAGACGGGTAAGACCATTCTCTGGCTGACGCCGCTGGCCGTCGCCCTGATCATGGTGGAATTTGTCGACTTGGTATTCGCAGCGGATTCGGTTCCCGCTATCTTTGCCGTTACCCAAGACACCTTCATTGTCTACACCTCCAACATCTTCGCCATTCTGGAGCTGCGCGCACTCTACTTTACCCTCGCCGCAGCGATGAGCCGCTTCCGCTATCTGCAAGTGTCGTTAGCCGTTATCCTGGTGCTGGTGGGTATCAAGATCTTCCTGATGCCGCTTGGTATCAAGATCGATTCGCTGCTTTCACTTCTTGTTACCATCGGCATTCTCGGTGGCGGCGCGGCGTACTCGCTCTACAAGACCCGCAATGAGCCGGATTTGAGCGCAGAATTGTTGACCGATCACGGTCGACCGAAGAGCTGATCTCCATCCGGCGGGCACCCCCTGGCGGGTGTCCGCTACTGACAGGGATTGTCATCATGGGCTAGCATCATCGGGCATTATAAAAAACCCCGCCATGACCCTGATCGTTACCTGCCACTGCGGCGCCACCTCTATCGCCCTGTTGCATCCGCCCAAACAAGCCAAGCAGTGCAATTGCAACTATTGCGCCCGCACTGGCGCAATCTAGGGTTATTTTGAAACCGGTGAACTGGGCTTCCGTGCCAATGATAAAGAGTGCAGCTACTCGGCCAGCGACGGCGTGAACCAGTATCATTTCTGTATTTCTATGCCAATTGCGGCATGCAGACCTGGGGTGATTCCCCTGGATTGGGCCTCCATGTATAGTGCCGATGGCACCCCAAAGGACTCCAACGCCATCAGGATCCCAACAACGCACATCTATGCGGTCAACCTTTGATTGATTAACGATCTGGACTGATCAGCACTGCGGGTTAAATAAGTTGACGGACTCAATAGCTGGTAGCGCTGTCGGCGACTTGGCAGCCGCTCAGTGCTCATCGAGCGTCATTAGCGTACTGACAGCCACCCCTTCTTCGACCTCAAGCTTGGCTGCACCGCCAATGGCGTGCAAATCGATGACAAAGGCCGCGTCCTTGACCAGCGCACCGGTGCATCGCAGCAGACCAACAGCCGCGATCGCCGTATCGCCCGTTGCAATTAGATCATCGACCAGCAATACGACATGCTGGTCGTTCATCACGTCGGCGTGAATCTCAATAGTGTTCACGCCATATTCCAGCGCGTAGTTCTGTCCGATGGTTTCGCCGGTCAGTTTGCCCTTCTTACGCACTAGAATAAATCCAACGCCAAGGCGATAGCCATGCCCGCGCCAAAGATAAACCCGGGCGCCTTGATGCCGGCGACATGGGTAATGCCCTGCCCACGACATTGGCTGGCGATTTGTTCAACGCTTTACTTGAATCCCTCTTGGATGCTTGATCAGCGTGGTGATGTCACGAAACAGGACGCCCTTTTTGGGGTAGTCTGAAATCGTGCGCATGAGGGCCTTGAGGCCGAGCGACATGGAAGTCCTGGGGTCGAAAAATGGTCAGGGAAGACGGCAGCCGACCAGGTGTCGGGCTACAATGCCAGCATTGTAGGCAGCCGTGCGCGTCACATTGATCGCGGTTTCGCGGGCCTTGGGATTGCTAGCAATCGCGATAATACCGGCCCGCACCACAGGGTGACGAGTCAGAGTAACCGCCACACCAACGACAGTCGCGGCAAGACGAATAGCGGACATCGGGGCTCCCCTCGATAGTAGACCAGCAGATCCTCACTATATTGCGATCTGTGGCGAAAATGGCAAGACCCTGTTGTCGAAGTGATGGGCCGAAACGAGAAAGGGTCCCGATGGGACCCTTTGAATTTTGTTAAACCAGCTAGTGACTAATGCTCGATGCCAGCCCAGATCTTGCGCTTAGTGCCGTACATCAGACCGGCAAACAGCACCAGGAACAGCAGCACCACAAAACCGGTCTGCTTGCGGCTCGCCAGATGCGGCTCAGCCATCCACATCATGTAGGCAGCCACGTCGGTGGAATATTGCTCCAGCGTCTCCGGCACTGCGTCTTCCCCTTCAGCCACTATATAAGTGATCTGACCGTCTGACAGTGGCGGCGCCATACCAATGGCGTTGCCGGGGAACACATGATTGTAGTACTTGCCCTCTGGCAAATCAAAATGGACCGGCGCCTCTTCTTCATAACCGTTAAGCAAGGCGTAGATGTAATCCGGGCCACCTTCGGAATAGCCCGTGAAATAGTTAAACATCCAGAACGGGAAGGCGTCATGCACGCCACGGGCTTTGGCTAGCACCGAGAAATCAGGTGGCAATGCACCACCATTGGCGTCGCGGGCATCCTGCTCGCTGGGAAAGGGTGACGGCCACATGTCAGCCGCAACGGCAGGACGTGAACCACCTTCGACAGCGAAGTCATTAACCTCGTACTCAGCCGCCAGAGCCTTGATCTGAGCCTCGGAGAACGACGGACCACCTTCTTTAGCGAGAGTACGAAAGGCAATCAGGCGTGCACCATGGCAGCTCGAACAGACTTCCCGGAACACTTGGAAACCACGCTGCAACTGGTTCTGGTCATATGTGCCGAAAATGCCGGCAAAGCTCCAGTTCTGCTTTTCGACATGTACGACTTCTCCAGCAGCCTGGGTCACCGACACACCGGCCAGAATGGCCAATGCGGCGAGAATGTTTTTGGTATTGAACATGGTTCCTGCCTCTTCTCTTACGCGTGCGACTTGGCGAGCACGCTTTCCGAAATGCTGGTCGGCAGGGGCCGAGGCTTTTCGATGCAGCTAACCACGGGCAGGATGACGACAAAGTGGATGAAGTAGTAGGCGGTGCAGACCTTGGACAGCAGCACATAGATACCTTCGGCCGGCTGCGCACCGAGATAGGTTAGACCGATGAAGTTGATCACGAACAGCCAGTAGAACCACTTGAACATGGGGCGGAAACTGCCCGAACGCACCTTGGCCGTATCGAGCCACGGCAGCAGGAACAGGATGACGATCGAGCCGATAAAGAACATGACGCCAAGCAGTTTGGAGTTGATGAACAGCAGATTGAAATCGATCGCGCGCAGGATTGCGTAGAATGGTAGGAAGTACCATTCAGGCACGATATGGGCGGGCGTTACCTGGCTATCGAACTGAATGTAATTGTCCGGGTGACCCAGAATGTCGGGTGCAAAAAATGCGAACCAGACAAATGGGATCAGGAACAGCACCATGCCGAAGGCATCCTTCATCGTATAGTATGGATGGAAAGGCAAGGTATCGCGGCTATCCTTGACATCCACACCGATCGGGTTGTTGTTGCCCGGCACGTGCAGCGCCCAAATGTGCAGCGCCACCACGGCAGCAATAACGAATGGCAGCAGATAGTGGAGCGAGAAGAAGCGGTTGAGCGTCGGATTGCCTACCGAGAAGCCACCACGCAGGAGTTCGAGTAGCGGCGTACCGATGACCGGAATAGCGGCAAAGATGTTAGTGATCACGGTCGCGGCCCAGCCGGACATCTGGCCCCATGGCAGCACATAGCCCATGAAGGCGGTTGCCATCATCAGCACGAAGATCAGTACACCCAGGATCCACAGGATCTCGCGGGGCGCCTTGTAGGAACCAAAATACATGCCACGGAAGATGTGGATATAGACGGCAGCAAAGAACATCGAAGCGCCCACAGCATGGAACGACTGGATCATCCGGCCGCCATTAACGTCGCGACGGATATGTTCGACCGAGTCGAACGCCATCCCGATATTGGGTGTGTAGTGCATTGCCAAGATCACACCGGTGACGATCTGGATCCCCAGACACATCACTAGGATGGCGCCAAAGGTCCACCAATAATTGAGATTCTTGGGCGTCGGAAAATCCATCAGGTGCTCTTTAGAGAACCGGATGATCGGCAGCCGCTCATCGAGCCACTTCTCGAGGCCCGAACCGGGCGTATAGGTTGAATGTTCTGACATCGCGATAGCCCTCCCCCACTAACCGATCCGGACCAGCGTATCGCTTATGAATTCATATGGCGGAACGACCAGATTGGTCGGCGCAGGACCCTTGCGGACACGTCCTGCGGTATCGAATTGCGAGCCGTGGCACGGGCAGGACCAACCATCGAATTCGCCCGATTCACCCGTCGGGATACAACCCAGATGGGTGCAGTTGGCGATCATAATCAGCCAGTTCTCATGGCCTTTCTTGGTGCGCTGCTCGTCAGTCTCGGGATCTCTCAACTCAGCCATCGGGACCGCTTTGGCCTCTTCGACTTCCTTGTCTGTGCGATTGCGCACGAACACTGGCAGGCCACGCCACAGAATGGTGACCGATTGTCCCGATTCAATACCGTTAAGGTTGAACTCGACGCTAGCGACCGCCAGGGTCGAAGCATCCGGGTTCATTTGATTGATCAGCGGCCAGATGGTTGCAGCAGCACCGACGCCCGCCACGGCGCCAGTTGCGACGAAAAGGAAATCCCGCCGTGTCGTTGAATGTTGAGCTTCCGTGGCCAAGGTCTGTTCCCCGTACTGTCAGATTAGACGCGGCCAGCAACGGCGACCTGGTTTCCAGAGATGGAATCGGCAGCCGACCGCCCCCAAACGGCCCGTCAGTTAGGGTCTTTTTGCACTGTCCAAAGCGCTTGTCCAGTGATCCGCACAGTGACAGCGCCCAGCTGCGACACTATACCCAGCAAAGCCTGCCATCGAGCGGGTATGCCACACGCCGCTTGCTGGGATTACCATGTCAGTCAAACTTGCGCTCTATCAGACCGACATCGCCAACAATACGGGCACGCTGATCCGGCTTTGCGCCTGTCTGGACACTACCATCCACATCATCTACCCGACCGGCTTCGCGTTTTCTGCCAAAACCCTGGCCCGCGCCAGGCTGGATTATCTCGACCGTGCCGCCGTGCGCAAGCACGACAGCTGGACGGGGTTTGACCAATGGCGACGGGCCGAGAACCGACGGCTGATTCTGCTGACCACCAAAGCCCGGACCTCGGCCTATGCCGCCATTTGCGCCCATAAATATCGTGATGATGGGCCGCGAGAGCGCGGGTGTACCCGACTCTGTGGCCGGAGCGGCCGATCTGGCTTTGCGCCTTCCAATGCGTGCTGGGTTACGCTCGATCAATGTCGCGCTCGCCGCCACGCTTGTCCTGGGAGCGAGGCAAAAAGGCAGATTGATGAGTTACAGGGCTTTAATAACGGTTCATTTCACGGACACCATGACACTTCCCAGCGATATTGAAGATAAAAAGACCACCGCCCAACTCTGCTTCCGCACGCTGCGCGATAGCATCTGCGCGGAGTTTGAGGCTATCGAGGCTGCCGTAACTGGCCCCAACGCCGATCTGCCTGCCGGCAAATTTGAGCGCACGCCCTGGGATCGCCAGGCCAGCGGCGGCGAGAATAAGTATGCTGCATGGCCGGGTCCTTGAAAGAGCCGGCGTACATATCTCCAATGTCCACGACGAATTTTCCGAGGATTTCGCCAAGCAGATGCCGGGCATCAAAGCGGACGCTCCAGTTCTGGAGCGGCATTTCGCTGATCGTGCACCCAACCAATCCTCATCTCCTCGCCGTGCACATGAACACGCGCATGATCGTAACTGGTAAGCAGTGGTTTGGCGGTGGCGCTGATCTGACTCCGGTCCTCGACCGTCGCCGCACCCAGGACGATGCAAACACCATCGACTTCCACGCGGCCACGCGCGCCGCCTACATTGGCTGCCCTGGCGTTGATTACGACCGCTACAAAGCCTGGTGTGACGAGTACTTTTTCTTGCCGCACCGCAACGAGCCGCATAGAATCGGCGAGATTTTCTACGACTACCCCAATTCGGGAGACTGGGATGTCGACTTCGCCTTCACTCAAGCGATGAGCAAGGCATTTCTGGACATTTACCCGCAATTAGTGGGACGCAATTTCGAAACGCCATGGACTCAGGCCGATCGGCAGGAACAATGGTGGCAATGTGAACGCTATCCTGTTGTCCATGCCGCCAGAAGTGCGCTGGCCCTGAGTCAGCGGAGCTCGGCTCAGTTGGTCGACGATTGGGCGGTCTGCGGTCGCGCCGCGGGATGTTTGCACATCAGGCGCGCCTGACGCATGGCGCGGAACCGGGTCACCACCGTGCGGACCGCGACATAAAACACCCCGAACACCAGGATCGCGATAGGCAGGCCGCCGATCATCATCGTCTTGAACGTAGGCCAGATTGCCTGAAAACCCTCGGAAAACAATCCATGGCTGAGTTGTGTGCCCGTGGCCTGCAACTGCGCGCCCTCAGAATCGCTGACGCCGCCACCGCCGGTCAGCCAGTTACCCACGGCAAAGGATGCTGCAAAGAAGAACGGAAAGGTCAGCGGATTGCCCCAAGCCGTACCGATGGCGGCGGCGATCATGTTGCCACGCGTGGCAAAAGCCAACACGAAACCAAGAATGAAATGCAAGCCGATCAGCGGGAACATTGAAACTGCCGCGCCTGATGCCACGCCCGCAGCGATCGCGTGTGGGCTGGCCGACAAGCGTATCACCCGCTTGCGCAAATACAAACCGTAACGCCGCACACCCATGCGAGGCCAGACATTGTCTCGAATTCTGTTCCACAAGCCTGCGCGCATGCCCGGCAGGTACTCCGTTCCAACTTCACCAACAGCGTATAGCTAAACCACATCCGTGTGACAGAAAAAGAGCTGCGATTGCTGCAAATCAATTGGAACCTTGGGCGTTTCTCCGCGTTGCTTCGATATGGTCGAACTAAGGAGAACATCATGAAACGCTTTGAATCCGGCTCGCTAATCCCCGGCGCCACCTAGCATGCGGAGGCCAAAAGTGAAGCGGAAGTCGTTCGCAAGGCGGTGGAAAATCTGCGCTCGCCGCACAGCGAGACCGTCATACGGCCCGACATGATTAATCGGATCAAGGCCCGCATTGTCGACACCAGTGGCAAGGCTTCAACCCAGCACTAGGGCTTGATGAGCGCTAACAGATCGCATTTACCCAGCATAAAGCCGCTATCGATCCAGGCGCGTTCCAGACGCGCAATTTCCTGCCCCATGCCTGGTCCCGGCGCCATGCCGAGGCCGGCAAGATCGTGTCCACTGACTGGAAAATCAGGAATGATGATCGCCGCCAAAGCCCGGGCAGTCTCGGCCAGCCTAGCCTGTCCCCAATCCGCGCGCGCCGCGATCACGGCCAGCCCCTCAATAGCGGCTTCACCATAACGGTAGACGGCCTCACCAACTCGATTATCAGCCAGCAGATCCGCAGCATGCTCAATTTCGCGGGCCGCGCCGATCATCTGGCTGGACAGGCGCCAGGCCTGCTGAGCCTGATCGAGCCCATCGCCAGCCAGCAGATCCAGTCGGGCCGTCGCCAACTGCCCGCCTAGCGCCTCATAAGCCATCAGCGCCCTGGCGACAGCATCATCAAAGCCCAGCAAGCCGATTTTCGCCATCATCAACAGGGTCAGCGCCACCTGCGGCAGGCTCAGCATGCGCATGATTTCGCTGCCAACGCGTTCGCGTGACAGATGCGTGAGCCGCTCAACAGCGGTGGCGCAGGCCATCAGCCCATCGGGATCAAACTGCTGACCGCCATGGCTAGCCGAGAACCGGAAGAAGCGATAGACGCGCAATCCGTCCTCGTCGATCCGTTGCGCCGCTTCGCCAATGAAGCGGATCCGCCCCGCCAGCGCATCATCAACGCCGCCAAGAGGGTCAAACAGCGCCCCGTCCGGATCGCAATAAAGGGCGTTGAGCGTGAAGTCGCGCCGGCTGGCATCTGCAGTCCAATCGGTGCCGAACGCCACCACGGCATGACGACCATTAGTTTCGATGTCCTGACGCAGCGTCGTCACCTCGGCCTGAGTGTCGCCCAGTTTCAGGGTCACCGTGCCGTGCGCGACCCCCGTGGGATAGCAGGCGATTCCAGCCGCTTTGGCCCGTTTCATCACCGTCTCGGGCAGCAGTTCCGTCGCCAGATCAATATCGGGATTGGCCCGTTGCCGGTCCATGATCGTGTCGCGCACCACCCCACCCACGGCGCGGGTCCGACCTTGCGCGCCATCCAGCGCCGCGAAAATCGCGCGGGTTTCAGCTCGCAGCAGCCATTCGGCCGATTTGAGTGCAGCAACACTCATGCCACGACTTCGCTCATGGCAATATCGCGGAACTGGCGCGTTATATTGGCGGTAATCCCCCAGATGCGATGACCAGCATGGTCAATATGCCATATGCGATGCTCCTGGCCGTCGCGCTTGATCCGGAACTGGCCATAGCTCTCGAGCAGCAGAATGCGCCGCAGCGGCACTTCGAACACCGAATGCACCTCTCCCAGACTGGGTATGAAGGGCCCGCTAGGCTCGACAATGGCGACAACCGGGGTGATCAGATAGTTGGTGCCCGTGAAATAGGTCGGCATGAAGCCTATGACGCGCACATCGCTGCGCGCCATTCCCACCTCTTCAAAGGCTTCGCGCAAGGCAGCAGCAGCAACATCATCATCCTGTCTGTCCACCTTGCCACCGGGAAATGCGATCTGCCCAGAATGCGAGCGCAGATCGGGCGATCTCTCGGTGTAGAGCACGGTAAAACCTTCCGGCCGCCGGACCAGCGCGATCAACACGGCTGCTGGCACCGACGGGCGATCGATGGGTTGCGTGGGCATCCAGTCAGGCGTCGGCGATTCTGTCGCCGGCAATGCTGGCGGCGAATGCAGCAGGCGCAAATCAAGGCGCTCGATAATGGAATCGTCGGGGTACAATCAAACACCAGAAACGAGGTTGGAAGCAGTAGCTTAGAGCACAGGACCTCGACTGGTCCACTGCGTTTGCTTAGGTCAACCGAGCAGCACATCGCCAGGAGCTACGCCGCTATCAGTCTTCCAGGAATGCCTCGATGGGGCCGGCTAGGCTGATCGCCAGGCTCTTGTCCGCAGCGAACATCAGGACGCGGGTCGGATCGACCGGGCCCGGAAACTCGATATTGCGCAATGTGGTCGGCTCCCAGCCGAGGGGGCAATAGTAATCCCGGTCACCCACCAGCATGACGAACTGGCCCTCGCCGCGGGCTAGCGCCCGCGCAGTCACTTCCCGTGCCAGCAATTTCCCGGCCCCGAGTTTGCGGAAATCGGGATGGGTGGCCAGCGGCCCTAGCATATAACCATTGATCCCGCCAATCGAGATCGGCGCCATCCACACCGAGCCGCATGGCGTACCATCGACTTCGGCGATCAGGCTCAGGCTCATATCGATTGGAAACCGTTCGCGAATGCGAAACGCGGTCCGCGCGAACCGGCTCGGACCAAAGGCGATGGCATGCAATTCCTCAATGAACGCATCATCGCCGGCGCGTGTGGCAGGACGCACTGTTGGAACTCGGACAGGAGAAGGGGAAGCTCCGGCGACCGCAGCCGGAGGCGCAGAAACAGAGGACATTTCAAGAATCCAGAATAGCGATGTGCAGGACAAACCCAGCGCTGAACAAGCGCCGCTTCAAAAGACCACTAAAGGTCGTCGAATTACCTACAATACCTTCGCCATCCTGGGCGCCTCCACGCCGAGATTCCCGATTAGCACCATGCGGACCCGCCGTAAACAAAAACTCACTGTCGGTCTCCGCAAAACACAGATTGGCGCTGCCGCTGTGTCCAATATGCACAACGCTTCGTTGCACGATTGGGCTCTTATCGGTCGCGCAGCCGACGCGTATGTATCACTCAACGCAAACGACGGATTAGAGGTTCACTCCGGCAAGTTGACGACAACATAACGGAAAGTCCCGACCATGGGACAATTGATCGACGGCAAGTGGTCCACCCAGCGGTACGACACCAAACAAACCGGCGGCAAGTTCGAGTGCGGCCGGTCAGGCTTTTGCAATTGAGTGACCGAGGACGGCAGTGCCAGCCCTTCGGGTACAAGCGACCTCAAGGCCGAGGCGGGACGCTATCACCTTTATGTCTCGCTGGCCTGCCCCTGGGCTCATCGCACGCTGATATTCCGCAAGCTGAAAAACCTCAAAAACCTGATTTTGGTCTCGGTTGTTTCACCCAAAATGCCTGATGAAATTAGCTGGAGCTTCGACAAGCAAACCGGCGCGACCGGCGATGCGCTGTTTGGCAAGGATATCTTGTGGCCGCTTTATGCCTAAGCGGTGCCTGACTATACCGGTCGCATTACCGTCCCGGCACTCTGGGATAAACAGACCGGCATCATCGTCTCCAATAAAAGCTCTGAAATCATTCGCATGTTCAACTCTGCTTTGAACGAGTTGACCGGCAATACGGATGACTACTATCCCGCCGAGCTACGGGCAAAAATCGACCCGATCGATGCCCGCATCTATGACGAGATCAACAATGGCGCTTACAAGGCCGGCTTCGCCACCGCCCAGGCGGCCTATGACGAGGCCATCGCCAAACTGTTCGACGCTCTGGACTGGGTTGAAGACTTGCTGGACGAAACTTCGTATTTGACTGGCGACACCATCACCGAGACCGACTGACGGCTGTTTACGACCCTGGTGCAGTTTAATGCAGTCTATGTCGGCCACTTCAAATGCAACCGGCAGCGCATCGCCGACTACAAGAATATTTCGCACTATCTCAAGACGCTCTACAAGGTTCCCAGCATTAAGAAAATGGTCGATCTCGGCCATATCCGCACGCATTATTACTGAAGCCATACCACTATCAACCCGACCTGGATCATTCCGATCGGGCCGGAATTGTTCTTCCTGGAAGGGGCCGACATCGTCGTCCCGCCGAGCAGGCTGGACTCAATAACCCCAGATGTCCCGGCGTGGTGCCTTGTCAAAATACTCGTCAATACGCTGCGAGGTGGCTGGAGTGACCTTTTCCGGCAACGCTTTGCGATCAAACCAGCCAGCCTCGGCAATTTCATGGTTGGGCTTGAACACAGCATCGAGCTCGAACTGACTGGTGACATAGAAAGCCACGTGGTCACGGTCAGTGACCGTGCTAGTATTGTGATAGATGCCGAACAATTCCATCGTACCGGCGACACGATAGCCCGTCTCTTCGAGCACTTCGCGCCGTGCCGCTGATTCAATGGTTTCACCCGGATCAACGCCCCCACCGGGGAACTGCCAGCCAGGCACATAGCTGTGGCGGATCAACAGCACCTTGTTGCCATCCACTACCATCACGCGGGCGCCAATCGTCAGACGGTTCCAGATGCCCTTGAGCGCCAGATATACCCTGGCGCGCGCCCGCTGGAAGCGATTCATCTGCATGGTCGAGACTCCTTTAAACTTACCGGTAGCAGGAACTTGATCGCGATAAAATTGACATTGGGGGCGATTGAGCATTTTCTTGTCGCCTCGGTTCTGGCATTACGCTCGCAATGATCACCCTTGCTCACATCTCCGATATTCACCTGTCCCCTATGCCTGAAGTGAGCTGGCGTGATCTGTTGGGAAAACGTCTCACCGGTTATCTGAACTGGAAGCTGCGCCGCCATGACGAGCTCAACAGCAAGACTCTGACGAGTCTGATGAGCCATTTGCAGGCGCAAAAGGCTGACTTTACCGCGATCACCGGCGATCTGGTAAACTTGGCATTGCCCGTCGAAATCGAGCGGGCGGGCGCGTGGCTCGGCGCTCTCGGGTTAGCCGACAAGATCGCTGTCTGTCCAGGCAATCACGACGCCTATGTGCCCGGCGCGCTGGAATTGGCCCGAAAGAGCTGGGGAGAATACCTCAAGGGTGAAACCCTCGACGAGGGCGCCTTCCCCTTTGTCCGCCGCATTGGCGAGCTGGCCGTGATTTCCTGTTCCAGCGCCGTGCCTACCCGCCCGTTTCTGGCGATTGGCCGTTTCGACGAGCAGCAGGCACACCGGCTCGGACGCATCCTGAAGGTCATGGGCGAGGCCGACTATTTCCGCACCGTACTGATCCATCACCCGCCCAATCCTGAATTGCAGCATTCGTCCTTTGGCCTGAAGGGCCATAAGTTGTTCCGTGAGGTCATTGTCAAGCATGGAGCCGAATTGATCCTGCATGGTCATACCCACCACTCCTCGATCCACTCTATTCCCGGCAAGAACCGGGAAGTTCCCGTGGTCGGGGTCGCCGCTGCCAGTGCCGCGCAGGGCGGCACGCTGGACGATCCGGCGCGCTACAATCTGTTCCGCATCGAACGTCTGGGCGACAGCTGGACCTGCACCATGCGCGAATATGGCTATCAGCGCCTGGGAACCGAAATCGTCATGCGCCTGCAGATGCGAATCTGCTAGTCGCCAAGCTTGTCGCGAGTCTGCTAGTGGATAGCCGCAATTTCCGGCGTCATTTCCGGGTCGAAATCGCTCATTTCGTAGAGCGGCAAGATCTCGATTTCGCTGGGGCTATGCATGGGGTTCGGACAGCGCTTGACCCACTCGATGGCGTGATCCATGTCGTGCATCTCCCAGAGCTAGTAACCGGCTACCAATTCCTTGGTCTCGGCAAATGGGCCATCGATCACCGTGCGACCGCTGCCGTCAAAAGCCACGCGCTTGCCAAATCTTAAGGGTTTTAGCCCGTCCCCAGCTAGCATAATGCCTGCATCGGCCAGTTGGTTGTTATAGCGCTCCATCGCCTCGAGCAGTTCAGCACTCGAGACGGGCGCCTCCTCGGTTTCGCTATCGTGTGTTGCCTTGACCAGAACCATAACACGCATTGCAATCTCTCCATTCTTCCAAGGACACAATCAAGGACACGATGTCCCAATAAGACAACGCCTATCCACCATCGGCAAGCTCAACATCACGCCGACGTCGCGCCCCTCCCGCAGGGACCACAAATCACCTATGTGTCAAATAACCTGCGAGTATCCCCATTGACCGATCAATTTGTTATCGAACGCCCCACTTTCGATCCTGCCACCGGGCGGGCCAGCTTCGGCTATGGCCTGCACGAGCTCCATTTTGTCGAATCGCTTGATTTCCCTACCGGCGCCGCCATCGCGGCCAGCCCGAACTTCGTCAAGCTGCTCGATCTGACCGCTATTGTGTTGGGCGTCAGTTATTTCAAGCTCAAAGCCCCCTTCGAGATTGCCGCGCCTGACATCGCGCTGAGCAATTCCGAGCGAGCCTTCGCCATTGATGTCTACGAAAACGGGCTGGGCGAATTCTACGCCCGCAACAATCTGCTGCGCTTTGGTAAACTGGCCATCATCGCGCCCCATGACGGCATGGAAAGACAGCCAACCGTCACCCTGCCCAATCGTACCCTGCTGCCCATTGGCGGTGGCAAGGACTCCCTGATCAGTGTCGATCTACTCAGCCATATCGGCGTCGACTTCACGCCCTTTGCCGTCAATCCCAAGGGTCCAATCCTGACCTCGGTCGCGATCATCGGCATCCAGCCAGTATATGTCACGCGCACGCTGGACCCCGAAATGATTCACCTGGGGCAGCAGCCCGGCTTCTACAATGGTCACGTGCCTTCCACCGCCATCAATTCGATGATCGCCGCGCTGTGCGCCCTGCTCTTTGGTTACAACCAGATCGTGCTCTCCAATGAGCGTTCGGCCAGCGAAGGTAATGTCGAATTCGATGGTCGCGAGACCAATCACCAATATTCCAAGTCGCTCGGCTTCGAACTGCTGATCGCTGCCATTCTGAGCGACGCGACTGGCGGCGCGCTCAAGTATTTTTCCCTGTTGCGCCCCTATTCGGAAGCGCGCATTGCCTCGCTGTTCACCCACGAAGCCAGGTTCGACCGGGTATTTTCCAGCTGCAATCGCAATTTTCGCCTGATCGGCAATGACGGTCCACTATGGTGCGGCGAATGCCCGAAATGCCATTTTGTCTTTCTGATATTTACCCCCTTCATGGCCAAGGACCGGCTGCTCGCTATTTTTGGCAAGGATCTGCTGGACAATCCCGCCAACGAAGCCTCGTTCCGCGAGCTGACAGGTCTGGCCGGCCAGAAACCCTGGGAATGCGTCGGGGAAATTCTGGAAGCTGCCGCCTGCCTCTATACTCTGACACGCCACGCCGATTGGCACCAGGCCGCCGTGGTGCGCGCCGTCAAAGCCGATCTGCTGGCCCAGTATGGCGAACCCAAATTGCAGGCGGCTATGGCCGAATGCCTGACCGATAGTCATGATCATCACATTCCCCCGGCTTTGGCCGCGAAGGTAGCCGCTTATGCTCTTTGAAGAACCTGTCCTGATCTATGGCGCCGGCCGCGAGGCCCTCTCCACTCGTGCATTTCTTAAGGCCCAACAGCCTGATCTCAGGGTTTTTCTGACTGTCGATAGCGGCGCCGCCGATATCCCAGACACTGAGTTCCTGCCACCCGACAAGATCAAGGCGGCAATCAAGGCCCATCGCTTTGGCGACATCATTAAGAGCCCGGGAGTTTCACGCTACAAGTCGATCTTTGATATTGCCCGTGACGCCGGCATCGCGGTCACCTCCAACCTTAATTTGTGGGAGCACGCTTTCCGTCATGGGCGTACGGTGATCGCCATTACCGGGACCAAGGGCAAGTCGACAACCGCAACCTTGCTCCACCTGATGCTAACCCGCTCCCGTGTCGATGTCGGACTGGCTGGTAATGTAGGCGTGGCGCCGCTCGATATTGCTGACAAGCATGCCGTGGTCATCTTCGAGCTGTCGAGCTATCAGACAGCGGACATGAATTTCCTGCCCGACATCGCCGCGATCACCAATCTATATCCGGAACATGTCGATTGGCATGGCGGTGTTGAGCGCTATTATCACGACAAGCTGCATCTGATTGACCGCGATGGCGGCTTCCCCGTGGCGCTGGGCGCTGGGGCTAGGAGTAATGCGCTGGTCGCCAAGGCAACTCGCGACCATCGCCGCCTGCTGCGCGATCTCAATGCCGAGGAACAGGCCGCTGTTGAAGCAGCCATGTCCCGCTCGCGGCTCAAGGGCGCTCATAATCTCGAGAATGCACTGCTGGCGGCGCAGATCGCTCTGGCCGCTGGCGGCACGCTTGAAGGCATTGTCCTAGGCATCAGGGCCTTTACGCCCCTGCCCCACAGGCTCGAAGAGCACACCTTCGGTGGCACCTTATTCGTCAATGATTCTATTGCAACCAACCCTGAGGCCACCAAGGCTGCGCTCGCCTCTTATCCCGGCCAACGGCTGGCGCTGATCGCCGGCGGCCATGAGCGTGAACAGAATTATGCCGAACTGGTCAGCCTGCTGGCAGGCTATGGCGTGACTACCATTGCCTGCCTGCCGGTGACCGGTAGTCGCCTAGCTAGTGCGACCAGCAGCATTGCACCAAACATCACGGTACTGACCCCACCCGATCTCGAAGCTGCCATGCAGGCGCTATATGAGCGCCGGGACCAGTTCGACGCTGCCATCCTCTCGCCAGGCGCCCCCTCATACAATCAGTTCAAGGATTTCGAGGAACGCGGTCGCCGCTTCATTGACCTGGCCAAGTCTCTGTTTGGCTAAGCCTCGGGATGAGCGGCGCGCTCTACCTCGCCATCGCCATTGTCGGCGAGGTCGTAGCGACCTCATTCTTACGCGCTTCCAACGGGTTTTCCGTGCTCTGGCCCATGCTGATTGTCGTGGTGGGCTACGCCATAACCTTACTATTTCTTCTCGCTGACGTTGCAGACTATCCCAGTAGGCATTGGCTACGCCATCTGGTCAGGCGCCGGCATCCTGCTGATTGCCCTGATCGCCTATTTCGCACATGGCCAGACCCTCGATCTGCCCGCACTGATCGGCATGGGGCTGATCATGGACGGGGTATTGGTGATCAACCTATTTTCACAATCCGCGACACACTAGGCTCGCACCGCTCACTAGGTAGTGCTCAGTGCACCCGTTCGTCGCGCGACCTGACCTCACCCGATGCGTCGATGCCTTGCTCAACCAATATGCTCGCTACTATTGCCAGACTGGCTGCCAATTCCTGCTCGCTCGCAGGCAGATTGGCGATGTAGTCAGTCGCCGCTGCGGCTGCCGTTGTCGTCCCGTTTTCGCAGTAAATGTTGAACAGTATGCGGCAGAGATACGGATTGCCTTCGCCGGCCGCAGAGGGGCCATTGCCAGAAATTCGCGCGCCTTGACGTGCAGGAGCCGACGCGGATTGCCCAGTACGAGGCTAAGGCGGTGCGAAACCGTGTCGAGTGCATCAGTCTGTGTCGCATCCGCAGCCGACACCGCGATGGTATGGTTCCAGACAACCACGCCTGTATTGCTGTTGGCGAGAATGGTACTGTATTACACCAGCGCCCTGTCCAGGCGCACGATACCGGTCAGAACGTAATCGCCAACACCGACATCGGCACTCGCAACGTTCATATCCCCGCGCGCCATAACGCGCATCAATGTCCTTGAACTGATTGAGATCCGTCACCAGCTCGGCAGGCAAAGTTCTGAAACTCGACAATTCTAACGCTGGGCCGCTGCAATCCATGCGCCCTGATCACGTTTGGCCCTTAAAATGGCCCGAATGTGATCACTGCAAATCCTATTGCTACCAAGCCCAACGCCATTACGGCCAGAGCAAACCACACAGCAATCGGCGTTGAACGGAGCGATCGGAGCGAGCCGATCAAGGGAATATCATGATGACCGGAATCAATCGCCGCGATGCCTTCAAGGCCATCGCCATCACCGCCTCCGGCGACTTACTGATGACTCAGCGGGCATTTGCGCAGGAAGTCGTCATGTTGCGCTCCAAAAATAGGGCGACCACCGGCCGCCCTTTGTTATTTCTCGTCTGGCCTAGCCGTTGCTGCGCACAACCCGGCCAGCGTCCTTCTGAGTCTTGCCCCAGCGTTGCTTGGCGCCGGCAGGCTTAGCGGACATTGGCTTGCCGGCCTCCATGTCACGGCGAACGCCACGAGCCGGCTGGGCGCTGTCAGGGCGCATGCGCGGTGCATCCACAGGACGTGTCCGCGGTGCATTAGCAGGCCGGCTGCGCTGGCCTTCGCCTGTTGGGCGAGTCCGCTGGCCTTCGGCGGCCGGACGGATGCGCGGGGCCCTCTTGGACACACTATCCTTCCCGAACTCGGCAAACGGACGACGCTCTGCCGGTGAACGACGATCATCCTGTGCCGGGCGACCACCCTTGGGTGAACGACCAGCGTCGGGACGACCACCCGATGGCTTCTTATAGGCCAAACACGGGGCTTCCACCACGCCGGTATCATTGGCCAGATGCAGATCGCCCGTATAGGGCAAGATCCGGCGGATCAGCCGTTCCACATCGCGCAACTTGCCGCGCTCAGTGCCATCACACAGCGTGATCGCGTAGCCCGAGGCGCCGTTACGGCCGGTCCGGCCAATCCGGTGCACATAGTTCTCCGGATCGTCTGGCAATTCATAGTTCACCACATGGGTGATGCCGGGCACATCGATACCGCGCGCGGCGATATCGGTCGCCACCAGAATGCGCACATCACCATTGGTAAAGCCCTTCAGGGCCGCTTGGCGGGCATTATGGCTCTTGTTACCATGGATGGTGGCGGCCTTGTGGCCGTCGATTTCCAGATTCTTGGCAACCCGGTCGGCACCGTGCTTGGTGCGCGAGAAGATGATCACACGCTCCATGCTCTCTTCTTCACTGCCCAGCAGCTCATTGAGTACGCCGCGCTTGGCCTTGGCGCCCGACAGGATCACTCTCTGATCGATCTTGACCGCGGTGGAATCGGCAACCGAGACATCGACCCGCACGGGTTCCTGCAGCAGCCTCTTGGCCAGATTGGCCACTTCTGGAGCCATCGTGGCCGAGAACATCATGGTGTGGCGTTTGATGCCGATTGCCTTGACTACCGCACGGACCGGCGCAATGAAGCCCATGTCGAGCATCCGGTCAGCTTCGTCGAGCACCAGCCAGCGGGTTTCCGCCAGCTTGATCTTGCCGTCATCCATTAGATCCTTGAGACGCCCAGGGGTCGCCACAACGATGTCGACGCCGCGTTCAAGGCGCTTGATCTGACGGTAACGCGACACGCCACCCAGCAGCAGCACAGCGTCCAGCTTCATCTTGGAGCCAGCGAATTTGCGAATTGCTTCGTCGATCTGCACGGCCAATTCACGCGTCGGCGCCAGAATAAGCGCGCGAGTAGTCATCGGCCGCGGACGGCTGGTCATGGTCAGCAGGCCAGCCAGGATGGGCAAGCCAAAGGCCGCCGTCTTGCCCGAGCCGGTCTGAGCAATACCCATCATGTCGCGGCCTTCGAGCAACTTGGGAATGGCTTCCAGCTGGATTTTGGTGGGCGTAGTGAATCCAGCCGCAGTCAGGCTGTCGGTCAGGATTTCGGGCAGGCCCAGGGAAATAAAGTCGTTCAAAGAACATGTCTTTCTGCGCCGAATTGGCGCTGCAACGCGCGCAAAACATGCGTCGCGTGTCGCCAGTTGCACATATGCCTGGCGGGTCAATAGATACAATCGGGCGATATGTTTGGGGTATCGCGCGGGTGCTAACTCGAACCCGGATAAACTGTTTCCGGACTAACTTCGCCGCTCACCGCAAGGGGATAAGAAGTGAAGTTCGTCACCAATATTCAGGCGTCAGCGGATCCACTGAAGGTTCATGCGCCGGTGACGATAGGAGCCATATAGGACAAGAGGCCTAAATTGGCAAGCCAATTCGCCGTGCGACCCTGTATGGGGGGATGTGCGCGAGTGGCCAGTAATCGATCTTGCACCTGGCCGTCACCCTGCCCGGCCCCCTCGATGGGAGAACGTTGGGTAGGGTGATGGTCAGCTATTAGTCCAGAAATCTAGATCCTGCCATATCAGTCATAACCGAAATCGGGCCAATAACCGCTCTTGCCCTTGCCAAAACTGGATAGGTCGTCCACCGGTTCAATCGTATGCAGATATTTGGGCTGTTTATAGCCCCACGCCCATTCGATGCGCAGGCGCACCGGTGCGCCATTTCTGACCAACAGAATCTTGTTGTTCAATCCGTAGCTCAACAGCGTCTGGGGACGATCGGCATCCACCAGATCCGAGCTCTCATAATAGAGTATGTCGCCGCTCAATGTGCGCTGGATGTTATCGAAGCAGTATATATAGACACAGAACTGCACGCCGGACTTGACCCTTGCCATATTCAGCAGCGGCCCGAGCTGAGTCCCTGTCCATTTGGCAATGCAACTCCAGCCTTCCACACAGTCGTGCCGCGTGATCTGGCTGCGCGACGGCATATTGCGCAATTCGTCCAGGGTGAACTCCAGCGGCCGCTCCACCATGCTGGTGATCTTGAGTTTGCGGCTGGCGAAATCCTGCCCCTTGAGGAACATGTATTCCGGCGTCGTTGGATCGGTTGACCTGTTGGGGCGCTGGCCCTGGCGGATTTCGCTGGCTGCGTATTTGTGCGCCAAGGCCTGATCGCCGATCAGGGCGCGCTGAGCCCGATAGGTCAGCACATTGGCCTGCTCGATCACCCAGCGGACCTGATTGTCCTTGGATTCAAGAAAATCGAACTGATCGCAATCCGCCAACACCAGACCGGAGCCGGGTTCCGCGCAGAAAATTGCGCCGCGTAATGATACTGCTCATGGCCTGCCTCCCTCGATCGTCGACGTGCCGGGGCTGACGCGATACCAGCCAGTGATCATCGAACGCAGCTCGTTGAGCGGGCCGGCAGCGAGGGCCATCCATCAGCATGACGCCAAAGTGGATTGTGCGCGCCGTCTGGCGCTCACCAAATATCTCCAGCAGCCAGGGCCAGGCCACATTCATGCCCTGGCTCAGGGTCAGCCCTGTCAGCACGATCAGCGGAAACAGGATGGAAGAACACACCGAAATAGGCCATGCGCTGCAACGGTCCATAGGACCGACCATGCTTGAACTTCAGTCTGGCGTGATCAAGCACATCGCCCGGTACGCCCTTGATGTCGGCTGGTCGCACGATGATGTCACGCTTGATATGACCATTGATAAAACTGACCAGAAACCAGATGACCATGGTGGCTACAAACAGCCAGGCAAAAAAAGAAGTGGATTATCCGACCGGTGCCCAGATCATGGAACGAGGGAAACGTCACCGCGGCGGGAACAATAAAGCTGGGCCGCTCTGCCGAGCCACTCATGCCCAGCATCCCGGTGGTATCGAATTGATAGCCAAAAATCGTGGTGTGCCCAACCGGCCTGTCCGGCGTTTTGAAGGCGTCGATCTCCAGGATCGCATTCTCGAACTCAACCCCCGATTGCTGCCCGATTATAGGGCGCTGGATGAGCATTGAAGATCTGCAGACCCGTTAGCAATAGTAAAGAACTGGTAAATCGCCCAGATCTAATGGGTCACCCGTATCTAGATCGACTAACGATAAATCAGCAGGCCTTTGCTGGCCAGAACGTTTGCTGTGGCATCGCTCATCTCTTCCCCAAATCGGTTATGGACCGCTTGCCCGCACTATGAGAAACGGCTCGGCACGGAGCAAATGACGTTTAACACGAATAAGTTACTTCTTGGCTGGCGCCATCGCATCAGTTGCCATCGCGCCATCGGCAAAGCTTGCGGGTGTAAAAGCCAGGCTCAGGCTGAGGGCGGTCAGGATAGCAATCGAAAAGGCGTGTAGGGCGAAGAAGGTCATGATCTAGCTCCAGATATTTGGCCACACCCCATCAGCGCGGTGACACCCTGCCATTCGTCGGTCCTCCACACGGCGTTACCATATCACGCGTTCGTGAATGCGATTAGGCTGTTCCAAAATCGTCTGAGGTAATGCAACCATAAGGTTGCACGGAGCGAATGAGTGGACGATGCAGACTGATCCGATCGAGATGCGCTCGCAAGACCTAATGCTCGCTTCGCTCGACCGCGACGCGGCGGCTTATCGCACGTTACTAGCTGAACTCGGACGCCATCTGCATCCCTATTTCACCCGGCGGCTCACCCCCTGCCTTTGCCTCGCACGCGGAGGATCTTGTGCAAGAAACACTGCTCGCTATCCATGTCCGCCGCCAGGCCATCCGGCTGACCGTACCGCTCGATGACGACGCATCGATTTTCGCCCATGACGATCACACCGATGCTACGGCAAGGCTGGATCTCGACGTGGTGCCCGACACTGTTCCCGAGCGCATTAGCAATCTCATTCGCCGCACCCGTGTCGAAGGTGGGTATCAGCGTCGCTGAGGCCGCCGCCGCGCATGGCATGACCGAAACAGCCGCCAAGGCCTCCATCCATCGCGGCCTCAAATCGCTAGTCGCCCGTTTTTCAGGGGGCGAAAAATGACCGATGACTTGATCCCCTGCCTCACAACCGATCTCAAGCCGGTCAGCACCAGCGCCATGCCGCGTTTGATCCTTGGCGCGGTCCTGGTTAGCGGTGTCGTTGCCGCCATAGCCATGCTGGCCTGGCTGAGTATGCGCGCCGATATCGCCACCACCCCCGGCACCATGATTTTCTGGACCAAATTCGGCTACACGCTAGTCCTGGCTGGCAGCTACAATTCTGCTCGCCTCATTGTTGATTGAGACGATCGTCCAGCTCGCCAATGCCGAACCGGATCAGATGATGCCGCTAGTCATTGGCGGCACCTCGCTGGTCTTCCACTGGCACATCGTGGTGTTGGCCATGCCAATGCTCCTAGCTCTGCGCCGACTGGCGCCGGCCAATCCGACGCTGGCGGATCTGGCTGCCGGCCTGTTTGCAGACGGCACCGGGGCCTGGATCTACTCCTTCGCCTGTGGCGAGAACGGCATGATGCTCCTGGCTCTCTGGTACACGTTGGGCATTGCCGTGGTAGCTAGCCTGGGTGCTCTGCTCGGGCGTTTCCTGCTGCGCTGATAGTTCGCCCCGCCGCAGGGAGCTCTGCAAGGGCCTCGGATCGGAAACGCCGGGAAGCCTAGCCTTCCCGCGCTGCCCAGTTCATACCACGGCGCATTATCGTGGCCATCTCGGGATGCTCAAATCCCTTGGCCCGGTGTCCCAGTGTCGAGTGAAACAACCTGCTTTTGCCGTGCAGGCGCTTCCACACCACCGGCATCACCACACCCTCGATCCAGGGCGCGTGTTCACTAACTGAACGTCGTACTGGCCAGCACGTGGTCGGAAGAGTCCCATGTAATATTGCTCG
This sequence comes from Candidatus Devosia symbiotica, assembly GCA_025050575.1. Classification (GTDB taxonomy): domain Bacteria; phylum Pseudomonadota; class Alphaproteobacteria; order Rhizobiales; family Devosiaceae; genus Devosia; species Devosia symbiotica. The sequence continues at coordinate 6,871 of JALBVE010000019.1, read as the reverse complement.
GACATATAGGCGAATGACCTGACTCCCCCCCCCCCATCACAGAATCGCCCGGATCGATCATATCGACCGTGTAGTCGATGATATTGCTTGGATGGGTCACCCACTGTCCGCCAACCATAAACTGATAGTCCACGGCGCCATGGAACGCGTCACTCATCCCGCCATGGTGGCCCGCCAGACCAACACCGCCCTCAACGGCCTTGATTAGGTTTGCCACCTCGTCTTTTTCAATTCCGCTCATCGTAAAGATAGGAATGATCAGCGACAATTCATGAATGGACGGGTCGGCAAGGGCACTGATTTCGGTTGCCATGCCTACCGAGAACCCATCTTCATATAGCCAGCGCCGATAGACGGCCGCATTCCTCCGGGTCACGTCCCGACCAGCCGCCATAAACGATCAAAGCACTCTTCATGCTGCGCACTCCGCAAATCAAACGTCGCGGAGAATACTTGACTGAACTGGCAGTGAAATCCCAAGCCTACGCCACAAGTGCAACCTTGGCTTGCCGATAGGTAAAGGCCTAGCCAGGCAGCACGAGGTAATTGACAATGGCGGTCAGCCCCACCACCATAATCGATGCTAGCACGGTGGGCATGGCCAATATTTCGTGTGCGCCATAGGAAAAGCTTACCGCGAACACCAGCGCCACACCCTATACTGCCAGATAGCGTGGCAGCGCCTGGCCAATGCGCCGCATTGGAGGCAAATGAGTAGTGGTGAGCAGCATGTACACCGGCAAGATCATTGCCGCATAGCTAGCGGTATTGACTGCCTAGTCGGCAAATCCGCTATGCAGCCAGATCAAGGTGCTCGACAACACCACAAATGCTAGCGCACCGCGAGCGCCAACGCCGATAAATTATAGCAAAGCACCGATCAGCTACATCAGGGTCTGGGATATGATTGGAGTGGGGGCAACGTGGTGGCCATATCTGCCAGCCATGCTTCGATAAATTCGTCAGCGTTGACAACCCCCAGGTCATCACCCAATCGCGCACTGCGATGTACCGAGGCAATCGCGTGCACCCGTGACCGCTCTGCCTCCAATGCTTGTCTGACCGCATCGGATTTGCTGCGCAGCAATTGCAGACCAAGCAGCGAGGAAACCGTTGCCAGTGAATTGCTGATCCGGTGGCCAATATCCTGCAACAAGGTCTCAACCCGTTGACGCTCGCGTTCGGCAAGCGCACGCGCCTCTTTCACGGCTTCTGTGCGATCCCAAATTTCGGCTTTCAGGACACGTCTGTCGCGTTGCGTCCGCATGCACAGCATGCACGTCAGCGCCATCGCTCTGGCCAGTGCTACTACAATAGTCCCAGCCAGCCAGTGCCGACCCGCATCAACGCCCCTATTGTCGACAAGAAGTTTCTGATCTTCGTCTTCAATGAATTGTTCAAGCGTCTGGCGCATGGGGCCCAGCGGCTGCGCCGTCACCCAGATCTGCCTCCCAGCGCGCGTTTCAGCCGGACGCTGCGCCATCGCCAGATCCATCGTGCGTCCCAACTCGGTCATCCGCCTGTCAATGTCGTCTAGAATGGTACGTAGGCCTTGGGTCCGCGTCGGATCATACCGGGCCGCCAATGTCAGTGAACCGATATGTGCGGCAATCGCCGTTGCAGCCGCGGCGTAGAGTTCCAGATAATCTGTCTCGCCAGTCAGCACATAACCAAGCGGACTGCTCTGTGCATCGGTGAGCGCCAGCGTCAACGCTCATGCCTAATTCCGCACTTCATAAGTGTGCGCCATGTCGTTGATTTGCCGGTCACTGCCAAGCATCAGAAGCAGCGAGGCGATGGCCTCGGACGCCGTCAGGATCAAGGACGCAAGCAGGGCCAGCCGCCGCATCATCCGGCGATCTGGTCAGGGTCGCAACTCGCAGTCTCTTGCCGCGCACCAAACTCACTCCCATCGAGTAGCCAACCAATCACCTGTTGCACTGGCGGTCCACCAAGCGCCCGTTAGCGCGGCTTTAGCCTCTAGAACAAATGATTATGGGTCGTAACCTGCGTTGAAACAGCGTCCGGCCCGTATCCTGGCTCTCCAACAATCTGCAGAATGTCCAGCAGCCGCGCGCGAGCTCGGCTGACCCGGCTTTTCATCGTGCCCACGGCGCAAGCGCAGATCTCGGCAGCTTCTTCATAGGAGAAGCCTGACGCCCCGATCAAGATCACCGCTTCACGCTGGTCATCAGGCAACTGATCCAGCGCCTTCTTGAAATCCCGCATATCCATCGAACCATATTGCGCCGGATGCACCGATAGTCGCTCGGTGAAGATTCCATCAGAATCCTGAACTTCGCACCCACGCTTGCGCATCTGACTGTAGAATTCATTGCGCAGAATGGTGAACAACCAGGCCTTGATATTAGTGCCCATTTCAAAGCTGCTCTGTTTTGCCCAGGCCTTCATCACGGTGTCCTGCACCAGATCATCGGCCTTGTCGTGCTTGTCGGTCAGCGACACCGCAAAGGCACGCAGACTCGGCAGGGTAGCAAGCATTTCGCGTTTGAAAGACGTCGATTCGGCGGTCATGCCGTTACTCTCTATCCCGGAATACATTTTCCGATGTGGACGCTTGCTGCTGTTCGGCACTGTCGAGCTTCTTAAGCAGGTCGAGCAGATGGTCAGGAACGCCTTCTTCCTGGACCGCCCCATAGAGCGCACGCAAGTGCAAGCCGATATCCGTATTCGGATCCAACCCATCATCCGCCTGCACCGCCTGCGTCTGCATCCGCTGCTGGGTTAAAAGTTTGTCCTTATCGGCGAGGAGCACTAGATCTGCCACATCCATTCCGAACTGGGCGTGGTGTTCCAGAGCTTCAATCTATTGGCTAATCTGGCAATTCTGGAAAACGTCATGGACGTCCCGCTAATCGTACAGAAGCGCGTTCGCGCCGAAGTCAAGCATGAGGCGCGCTATGCTGGCCAAGGTCGGCATAGCCGAAAAGGCCGACGCCTATCCGGCTCAGCTCTCCGGTGGTCAGCAATAACGGGCGGCAATTGCCCGCGCACTCTGCATCAACCCGCGCGTCATGCTATTCGATGAGCCGATTTCCCCGCTCGACCTAGAGCTTAAGGTTGAGATGCTCCGCGTCATCAAGGTATTGGCCGATGAAGGGCGCACCATGGTGCTGGTCACTCACGACATGGAATTTGCTCGCTCGATCTCGGACCGGGTGATCTTCCTTCACCAGGGCGCCATCGAAGCAGGCGCACCCGATCAAATCTTTGACGCCACCAAATCGGCGCGCCTAAAATAGTTCCTTAATGCCGCCAATAACGACTGGGCAACACGCCCGGTAATTGAGCCACTCTGGCTTGCCAACCAGACGGAGACCATAATAAAAAACGCATCCTTGCCGCAACCGCCATTGTAGTGCTTGGCACCGCCGCCCAGGCCGCCGACACGGCGCGCATTGCGACCGAAGGCGCTTATGCCCCCCCTGCAACTTTCTTGATGATAGCGGCAAACCGCTGGCTTCGAGATCGATCTGGCCGCCGCTATATGCGCGCAGGCCGCGCTCACCTGCGAAGTAATCACCAATGAGTGGGATTCCATCATTCCCAACCTGCTTGCGGGTAACTACGATGTGATCATGGCTGGCATGTCGATCACCGACGAGCACCTGGAAACCATCGACTTCACCCAGAACTACTCCCCTCCCGATCCCTCGCAGTTCATCGCAGCGACCGGCGCGGGCGTTGACCTCAGCGCTCTTAAGCGCAAGCACGTTGGCGTCCAGGGCTCTACCCCGATGTATCGGACGCAGCCTGGGTGGGCTGACCACCAAGCTGTAGATTGTGTGCGATGACAAGGGGCGACCGCTGATGCTTCACCTGGCAGAGGGGACAGGCAAATGATCATAAGACCGCCGCCGCAATGGTCGAAGACTTGCCTCCGGCCGGCGCCCTGCTGACTGATCGGGCTTACAGTTCCGCAGCCTTTCGCCAGGCGCTCGTCGCTCGCGGCATCGCGCCCTGCATTCCGCCGCGTGCCAAACATCGCGTTCAGCACAGCTATGACCCCATACTTTAATCGCCAGCGCTACAAAATCGAGAACACGTTCGCTCGTCTCAAAGACTGGCGGCGCATTTACACGCAGTACGACCGATGTGCTCACGCCTTCATGTCAGCCATCGCCCTCGTAGCCATCTTCATTTTCTGGATCAATAAGTCCTCACTCTAGCTTGCATGCCATTCTCCGACACCCAACTTGATTGTTCAAGACCTCGAACCCAAAGGCTCCTGATGTTCAATACGTTTCGCACCTTTGTTCTGCTAGCTGCCCTCACCGCGCTGTTTATGACAGTCGGCTATTTCATCGGGGGAACCGACGGCATGATGATCGCCTTCATCTTTGCGCTGGCAACCAATCTGATCGGCTACTGGAACGCCGACAAGCTGGTGTTGCGCATGCAGAACGCCGTGCCGTTCGAGCGCAGCCGTGCGCTCGAACTCTATGACATGGTCGATATTCTTGCCCGCAAGGCAGGGATTCCCACCCCGGCTATCTATCTTATCCAGTCCGATCAGCCCAATGCCTTTGCCACCGGCCGCAATCCGCAGAATGCGGCCGTCGCGGTGTCATCCGGCCTGCTCAAGCACCTCGAAACCCGCGAAGTGGCAGCTGTTATCGCCCACGAACTAGCCCATATCCGCAACCGCGATACGCTGACCATGACCATCACAGCCACCTTTGCAGGCGCCATTTCGGTGCTGGCCCAGTTCGGCCTATTCTTCGGCGAAGACAAGCGCGATAATCCAATGGGCGGCGCGGGCCGTTTGCTCATGGTATTTCTGGCCCCCATGGTAGCTTTGCTGGTGCAAATGGCGGTCAGCCGAACTCGCGAATACGAGGCCGACCGCATCGGCGCGAAAATCTCCGGCGATCCGCTAGCCCTGGCCTCCGCCTTACAGAAAATCGCCGCCCTGGCGGGTCAACGGGTCAATTTGGCCGCCGAGCGCAACCCGGCCATGGCGCATATATACATCATCAACCCCCTGTCGGGGCAGCGCATGGACAATCTGTTTTCAACCCACCCCAACACGGCCAATCGCATTGAAGCACTGCGCAAGCTTGCAGCTTCCGCCCATGTGGACGATAAGGGCCGCAGGCCTCAGCCTCGCCCTGCCCCGACCGGCACCGGTCGCGACATCGGCGGCTGGCGTATGCCTACCGTCGGACAGGCCGACGAGGATGGTGGACAACGCGGTCCCTGGGGATAAAATCAAGCGTGGCGTACAAACCTGAACCGGCGGGACTCGAGCTCCGCCTCGTCGCTGCACAGCGGCTAAAATCTGTCTTAGACGGCGATAATTTCATCCCGCTCAGGGCCACCGATCTCGCCGATGGGCGCGACCGTGCGCTGGCCAATCGCCTGATCACCACCGCCCTGCGGCGTCATGGTCAGCTCAATTTCATCATCCACGCACTGCTTAAAAAAGGCATGCCCGGCAAGTCAGGCACCTTTGAAGCTATATTGCGTCTGAGCCTGACGCAGCTGATCTTCCTGCCTGACTTGGGCGCCCACAGTGCCCTGTTTCTAGCTGTCGAAGCCACCAAACGTGACCCCAGGGCCCGCCATCTGTCTAGCCTTATCAATGCGGTATTACGCAATGCCCAGGCCAATTCGGCCAAGTTCGGCATGCTCAGCGACGATTTGCTGATCCCCGAGACCTTTGGTGACACCTGGCTGCAAGCCTATGGCGAAGAGGCCATTGATGCCTTTTCCGATGCCCTCCTGGCCGGCGCCGCACTTGATTTGACTCTCAAATCTGATGATTCTAAGCTCATCGACACCCTTGGGGCTAATCGCGTAATGGCCGACACGGTTCGCATTGAACAGCGCGACCGGTCCGTCGAAGCCCTACCTGGATTTACCGAAGGCAGTTGGTGGGTTCAGGACGCCGCCTCCTCCATTCCGGCACGTCTACTGGGCCTGGAACCTGGTGACTGCGTTCTGGACCTGTGCGCTGCGCCGGGTGGCAAGACCGCCCAATTGGTCAAGGCGGGTTATGCTGTCACCGCCCTTGATGCCGATGCCAAGCGCATGGGACGTCTGCAGGAAAATCTGGCGCGTCTGCATTATTCGGCCAAAACCATCGTCGGAGATGCGGGTAATTTTGCGCCCAATATGCTCTATAAGGGCGTTCTACTCGACGCGCCCTGTTCGGCTACCGGCACCTTCCGTCGCCATCCAGAGATCATCTGGCACCGTTCCGTTGGCGACGTTGCCGGGCGCGTGCGCCTGCAGCGGTCGTTGCTGACCAATGCTTTCCGCTGCCTTGATCGTGGCGGAGTCCTCATCTATTGCGTGTGTTCGCTTGAGCCGGCCGAGGGTGAGGAACAGGTCGACTGGGCCCTCCCTTCACTGCCCGGTCTCAAGCTATGGCCTGTAACCAGCGATGAAATGACCGGGCTGGAATCAGCTGTGACCGGCAACGGACTGGTGCGGACTCATCCAGGCATGATGCCCGGTGGACACCCAGGCGGCATGGATGGCTTCTTCGTGGCGCGCTTTCGTCGAAGCGAGATAGGGTGATCGACGCAGCACTGAGGACTAAAGCGCCAAACTAGGAACTAGTCATTGACGGGCAAACAAACAACGACGCAGGCCCAGGCCGCGGCGGAGGCTGGCAGCATGGCGGCGTCTCGGCTCGGCCCTGCCCATTCTGCGCTGGACCTGGCGTGGACTGGCCGATGACACTTTTGCCGGTGAGCTGCACGAATTCCGGTCCGCTGACCGCGACGCCGTGCGCGACATGATGGCTGGCTTGCTATTTGTTGGCCAGCAAGCTGATTGAAACCCACGGCGCCTCACCCTTTGCCATCAGGGTCGATCACGCTGATTCATGGTTCAACCTGCA
>JALBVE010000018.1 GCA_025050575.1 Candidatus Devosia symbiotica | reverse complement strand
GTTCAAGAGTCTGATGGAGCGCTAGAGGGGCACGGATAAAGAAAAACCCGCGACAACGCGCGGATTTCTGTGTTTGGCCGTGAGACGGCTGGATCAGCTGGAACCAGCGCCGTCCTGTCTGACGAAGGCAATGCGCAACATATTGGTGGCGCCAGGTGTGCCCAGGGGGATGCCGGCGGTGATGGCGATACGATCGCCTGGGCGAGCAAAGCCCTCCTGATAGGCAATAACGCAAGCGCGATCGACCATATCCTCCAGACTGACCGCATCTTCGGTCTGGACGCAATGCACACCCCAGACCACCGACATCCGGCGGATCGTGCGCTGGTTGGGCGAGAGCACGATAATGGGCTTAGACGGCCGCTCGCGGGCAGCGCGGATGCCGGTAGAGCCAGACGCCGTGTAGGTAACGATGGCAGCCAGATCAAGGGTTTCGGCAACTTGACGGGTTGCAGCCGAGATGGCGTCGGCAGCGGTGGCCTCGGGCTCGGTGTGAGCGGCGCGGATAATGCCGCGATAGTTGACATCGCCTTCGACAGCAACGGCCACTTTGTTCATGGTGGCGACAGCTTCAACCGGATACATGCCAGAGGCCGACTCGGCTGACAGCATGATGGCATCGGCGCCTTCGAATACCGCAATTGACACGTCCGAGACTTCGGCGCGGGTCGGAACTGGTGCCGTGATCATGGATTCGAGCATCTGGGTAGCCACTACCACAGGCTTGCCATAGCGGCGCGCCATGCGGATCATGCGCTTCTGCAGGCCAGGGACCTGCTCGAGTGGCAGTTCGACGCCCAGATCGCCACGCGCCACCATGATGGCGTCGCACAGCTTGATGATCTCCTCGAGCCACTCGATTGCCTGGGGCTTTTCGATCTTGGCCATGACGCCAGCCCGACCTTGGACGATCTTGCGCACATCAATGATGTCTTCGGGGCGTTGCACGAAGCTCAGGGCGATCCAGTCGGCATCAGCGGCGAGACCGGCTAGCAGATCGGCATGGTCCTTTTCGGTTAGCGCACCGGTCGGCAGCAGCGTATCAGGGAGCGAGACGCCCTTTTTGTCGCTGAGCTTGCCGCCATAGATCACCTCGGTCTCAATGGCGCTATTGCCGACCTTGATTGCCTGAAGCGAGAGCTTGCCATCGTCGAGCAGCAGGCGATCACCCACCGAGACGCTCTCGATGATTTCTGGGTGTGGCAGGTAAACGCGCTCGGCATTACCGTTGTCGTCTTCATGGCTGTCGAGGGTGAATTTCTGGCCAGCGACCAGTTCGACCGAACCCTCGGTAAATTTCCAGACGCGCAGTTTGGGGCCCTGCAGATCGACCAGAATGCCCAAGGGGTGATTGAGGCGCTTCTCGACTTTGCGAATGCGTTCGACCGTGATGCGGAGCACCTCATGGCTGGCATGGCTCATATTGATGCGGAAGACGTCCGCGCCGGCCTTGGCCAGTTTCTCGATCATCTTTTCGTCGTGGCTGGCTGGCCCGAGAGTGGCAACAATCTTTGCGCGTCTCATGCGTCTCATTGCGTGTCCGTTTCTTGCGTCGTTATGTCGTCCTGCGATGCATCCACATCAGCAGGATCAACAAGGACAGTGGAGTCTTCAAGATCATCGCGTCCGTCAAAGCTCACGACTGCGGGGCTAGCGGCGGTTTCGGTCAATTGCAATGTCCAGTCGGAGCGGCTCTGGGTATCGATTTCGAAGAAGCCGGTGCGCTCATAGCCGCGGGCCAGACAGTCCTCAACCCCAAATATGGTGAAGGTTTCATCGCGCGTACACATGAATACTGATCCGTCCCAAGCGCCGCCCACCACATCATCTGCTGCGAAGATGTAAAAGAAGCGACGCTGCAGTTCGCCCTGATAAAGCACGCGGCAATCGCCCGGAAGGGCTTGCCACCAGCCTTCGCTCATCCATCCGCGGTCGGCGCGATAGCCCAGGGCCACTGAAACAAGATTGGATGTCTCGTTGCAGACGCGCAGATCTGCCCTGGCTTGCGTTGCGAAGAACGTCAAGCTGGCAAGCATTGCGCCGATCAGGGTCGTGCCGAGACGAATGGTTTGCAAAAGCGAGCCGGAAATCATCGGGAAATGTGCCTTCTTTGAGCTCATGATACAGGATTGGTCAATGGCTAATGACCTGATTTGGCGGAATTAGGGATATGTGCTGACGTCGTGATATGAATTGGATCACAAAGGGGTTGAACCGGGGGTGAGTCTAGGGTTCAAGCAGGCCTTAATACTAAAAAGGTCAAGACTCATGGCTGAAGACAGCGTTGCCCAGGACCAACTCCGGGCCTTCATCGAGCGCATCGAGCGGATGGAAGAGGAAAAGGCAGCCATCGCTGCCGACATCAAGGAAATCTATGCCGAGGCCAAGGGCAACGGCTTCGACACCAAGATTCTGCGCAAGATCGTGGCTATCCGCAAGCAGGATGCCAATGAGCGGATGGAGCAAGAAGCTCTACTTGAGCTCTATATGCGCGCGCTGGGCATGGTGGCGGCGCCGTCGGACGACTGAGACACCCAGAATTTGACGATGCTTTAAACCGCCCGAATGCCGAAAGGCCGTCGGGCAGATTTTTTTGCCCGCCGCGTCGGCACGGAATGGATTCAAGCCAAGATATCGATGGCTGACTTGGCCATGCGGTCAGCGGCGCGGACGACTGTGGCAGAAGCCTTGAAGTCGGTTTGAGCCATCATGGTCTCAACCATTTCGGTGAACAGGTCGACATCGGCCAGGCCGGTCCCGAAGCGGGCGAAGCGGCTGGCGTCGGCTTCCAGGCGATCAGCGGCGCGCTGCATGCCGAGCGTCCCTGACGCGATCGCAGAGATGGTCATTACATACGCCTGCACTGGTTGAGCCTAGGGAGCCATCAAAGCATCAAATTCAAATGTTTGACAAACCGTTAGCCTGTTGAGACCAATGCAGTTCAAAAGCTTAAGCTGGAGAATACTAGAGCGCAAAATGCGAAAAGCTGGACTGGCTGTTGACGGCCATGACCGTATCGGTAGGAATGGCACGCCAGGCTTCACCCGTTTCTCCAAATGGTTCTGAGGCAATCGCAATGCCGTGGCCAAGGTCACGCCAGTAAAGGCTAGGCGGATGATCGTCGCTGGATCAGCGGAAGGCGAGCAGGCTATCGCTGTCGGCTAGAATGGCGGCAAAGCGCAGCGTCGTCTCTACGCCGGCGCCCTGCATAGCGTTGAGGCGTTGCCGGAGAGTTTGGGCCATAGCGGCCACTGGGTCGGTATTGAGCCCATTGCCGAGGGCGACCAGGAAAATGACTTCGCTATCGCCATTGCCGCGCCGGCGGGAATAGAGCGTATCGGGGATCATGCCGTCGATGCTACGGCGAATGCGATCATAGCTACTGATCTGGCCATTGTGCATGAACAGATGTCGCCCAACAGTGAAAGAATGGTAATTGGCCATTGAGACTTCGCCAGAGGTGCCAGAGCGCACGTGAGCAAGAAACATCGGGGCGCTGACCTGATGACAGCGCGAGGCCAGATTGGCGTCCGACCAAGCGGGCAAAGTGCCACGATAGATGCCTGGCTCTGACCGACCGCCATACCAGCCCACACCGCAGCCATCGCCATTGATCACGGTCTTGACCTCGCGAGCCGCAGGGATTGATTGACCAACGAAGAAGCAGGCTCGATCAGAATGGAATCGAGAAAGATGGGGTCGCCTCGATAGCCTAGAAAGCGGCACATCTCAGGCAGCCTGTACCAGGACGTCCTCCAGCGCGAAGCGGACAGCAGCATCGGAATGGATGGCGGTGGAGCCATAGCCTGGCAGGGGCAGATTGGCCGGGTCGATCAGCAGGGAAATCTCGGTGCAACCCAGGATCACCGAATCCACGCCAAGGCTGAGGGCGGCCTCGATGAGGGCATGATAGCGCGCGAGAAATGTCGCGAATCTAGCCCTCGCAGAGTTCATCAAAGATGATGTCATGGACGGCGCCCCGATCATCACAGTCGGAGGTAATAACCTCAGTGCCATGCCGCGCCATGCGTTGAGCATAAAAACCATGCTCCATGGTGTAGTGCGTGGCCAGCAGCAGCGGCCGGCGACGGCCATCGGCGCGCAGCGCCTTAGCGGTCTCATCGATGATGTCGATAGAGCGGCACGCCGCTGAGGCGAGCGACGGGCTCGGCCAGCAGATGCATGGTATTGGTGCAGATCAACACACAGGCGGGGCCCGCCCGGGCAAGATCGGCGCTAGCGTTGCCGAAGAAGAGCGCTGGCCTAATCCCATCGCTCGGCCTTTTGCAGGGCGACAATACTGGTGAAATCGATCGAGCGCAGGGCGATTTCGGCAGAATATAGACCACCAAGCCGGGCGCGGACGGCCTCATTGATCAGGCGATAATAGACTGCCGTGGATTCCCAACTCATGCCACCGATCAAGCAGAAGTTGGGCATGCTGGATGAGCGCGACCGCAAGATACTGGACCTGCTACAGGCCAACGCAGAAACCCCCGTGGGCGATATCGCGACCGCCGTGGCGCTGTCAGCGTCGGCGTGTTCGCGACGGATCACGCGACTGCGGAAGGAGGGCGATATTGCCCGTACTATGGCAGCGCTGGATCGCGAGTGTCTAAATCTGCCCACGACGATGTTCGTGATCGTGCGGACAGGGCGGCATGAGACTGGCTGGCTGGAGCAGTTCCATGCCGCAGTCAGTACCATTCCAGAGATCGTCGAAGTGCACCGACTGACCGGCAATTTCGATATGACGTGATCTACAAACAGCTAGTTGGTCGCGTCGAGCTGTTCGACATGTTTGCCTATATATCGATGGAGACCGTCAAGCTGGCTTCGAGCTTGCCCACCAGCTACGTCTAGCGGACTTTGCCCAGGGCAGCGACCATGGCGGCTTCGTCATAGCCCAGTGTGGCCAGTGCTGTGGCAACGATGCCGGCGCGGTCGAGACCGGCATCGGCATACATGTCGGCCGGACTGGCATGTTCGACAAAGCGATCTGGGATCATTAGCGGGCGAAAGCGCAACTTGCCGTCGAGCAAGCCATTGCTTGCCAGGAAGGTGGCGACGTGGCTGCCAAAGCCGCCAATCGAGCCTTCCTCGGCCGTCAATAGAACATCGTGCATACTGACCAGATTAACAATCAGTTCTTCATCGAGCGGCTTCATGAAACGGGCGTCGGCAATAGTGGGATTAAGCCCTAGGGCAGCCAATTTATCGGCGGCAGCCAGTATTTCGGCCAGACGGGTGCCATAGCTGAGAATAGCAATTGTCGCGCCCTGGCGGACGATGCGACCCCTGCCGATGGGCAGGATCTGGCCACGGACGGGCATATCCACGCCCATACCATCGCCACGCGGGTAGCGGAAGGCAATCGGGCCGTTGTCGTAATGGGTAGCCGTCGTCACCATGTGGCGCAATTCGGCCCCATCGGCGGCAGCCATCTGCACGATGCCAGGAATAGCACCGAGATAGGCCGAGTCGTAATTGCCGGCATGGGTAGGGCCATCGGCGCCAACATAGCCGGCCCGGTCAATGGCGAAGCGGACCGGCAAGTGCTGAATGGCCACATCGTGCACGACCTGGTCATAGGCGCGCTGCAGAAAGGTCGAGTAGATGGCGCAGAACGGGCGCATGCCTTCGCTGGCCAGACCGGCCGCGAAAGTGACGGCATGCTGCTCGGCGATGCCGACATCAAAAATGCGGCTGGGATGAACTTCAGCGAATTTGTCCAATCCCGTGCCTGACGGCATGGCGGCGGTAACGGCCACGACGCGCGGATCGTCATTCGCTTCCTGAATCAGAGTTTCGGCGAAGACAGTGGTGTAAGAGGGCACATTGGAGGGCGTCTTGGTCTGCGCACCGGTAATGACGTTGAACTTGGAGACGCCGTGATATTTGTCGTCCGAATCCTCGGCAGGGCCATAGCCTTTGCCCTTCTTGGTCACGACGTGAACCAGAATCGGCCCTTCGGCGGCGTCGCGCACATTGTCAAGAATAGGCAGCAGGTGATCGAGATTGTGACCATCAATGGGGCCAACATAGTAAAAGCCGAGTTCTTCAAACAGCGTGCCACCAGTGAAGAAGGACCGAGCAAATTCTTCAGTGCGGCGGGCTGGCTCGTGCAGAAACTGGGGTAGTTTGCTGACCAGCGATTTGGCGGCTTCGCGGGCGTTGCGATAAATCGGACCTGATACCAGACGCGCCAGATAGGCACTCATGGCGCCGGTCGGCGGGGCGATAGACATATCGTTGTCATTGAGTACGACAATCAATCGGGCATCCATAGCGCCGGCATTGTTCATCGCTTCATAGGCCATACCGGCCGACATCGCTCCGTCGCCGATAACGGCAATCACATTGCGCGGCTTGTCCATCAGTTGACTGGCCACCGCCATGCCCAGGCCGGCGGAAATCGAGGTCGAGGAGTGGCCCGCGCCAAACGGATCGTACTGGCTCTCGGTGCGGCGGGTGAAGCCGGACAGACCATCCTTCTGACGCAGGGTACGAATGCGGTCGCGGCGACCGGTCAGGATCTTGTGCGGGTAAGCCTGGTGGCCGACATCCCAGATGATGCGGTCCTGCGGGGTGTCAAACACGGCATGCAGCGCCACCGTCAATTCGACCACGCCAAGACCGGCCCCGAGATGGCCGCCAGTGACCGATACGGCATCAATCATCTCGGCGCGTAGTTCATCGGACAATTGCCGCAGATTCTCGCGCGGCATGGCGCGCAGATCATTGGGTGAATTGACGGTGTTGAGCAATGGTGTCGAGGGCTTGTTGGCCAAACGGGCAGTCCTTTGCCAAAAGGGGCAGTATTACAGTTGTTTAGGCGCGCCAGCGGCACATTGCAACATTGGCGAACTCGCTGCGCCAAACGGCGCAGAGATTGCGACGAACGGCAAACATGCCTGAATTGGAGCCGCTTAGTTGATGGTCAGTGCGACCGGCTGGACGCCGACGAAGTTAGTATAAGAGAGCCCTTCAGGGAAATCGCCGATCCGCAGGACTGTCACATAAGGGCCCATTTCGGTGGCCGGGCTGAAATCGGCCTCATCGTGATCCCAGATTTCGGCAAAATGCCCCGAACTAATGGCGATTGGGGTGACGAACACTTCGGCGACGTGCTCCAGATCGGGTGCAATCAATTCGGGGTAGCGCATGGTGCTGATCGTTGGCCGTTTGGCGATCTGGCTTGCCAATGCGCGGGAAACCGGCTCGTCCTGACGAGCCGCGCCAAAGGTGACGCGGAACAGGTCGGCAAGGGCACCGGTGACCACATTGCCGCCGCCAAGTGACGCCGTGTGCAGGCTAGTTACACCGCCCAACTGTGGCAGAGATGGCAGAGATGTCGTGGGAATGGAGGTGGTGATGATCGAGGCGCTTTCACGCTGAATGATCATTTCGAGTGCGCGCTGAGCCTCGGGCTCCTGCGGCAGTGGCGGCAGATAAGCCGTCATCATCACCGGCTGCTCGGGCTGAGACACAATCAGACGCAGCTGGGGGATAGGCGCTGCAAGAGCGGCGATCGCGGTGACGGCATCGCCCGATGGCAGCGTCGCCGCCCTCGCCATCTGCAGCGCTTCGGACTTGCGCATCGGCAGGGGAGGGATCAGCTGTGTGGTGATTTCGGCGTCGTCGAGCGGGGCGCTGCCGGCAGTCGAGAAGGGGGATGCAGGCGCTGCGGCTAATGCGGCACCGCCAAGATCGGCTGGCCGTGTGGCCGGGATTGGCGCTGTCACCGGCACTGCCGGCTGAGGCGCGAGCGACGCCATTTGCACTGCTGCGCGCTTGGTCTGGCCAGACTGATTGTCATTGCCGCCAAACAGCATGCCCACCAGGGTGCGGCCGCTACCGCCATCGACGACCTTGGTGCCCGAGATGCTGCCATTGCAGGGATAGGCGTGGCAGGTTTTCCACCCGGCCATGGCGGTCTGGTAACCCTGCTGGGAAAGCGGCTTGCCATCGGTGGGCACATGCACGGTCTTCCCGTCGGGAAATAGGTCCTGCAGCTGAGCGCGGGTCATGCGCGGCCAGGCGCGGACCGAGCCGGTATCCAGATGCACGAAGGGGTTGCCCGAGGTGGGATAAAAACCGACGCCACCGACCTGCTTCTTCATGGCAGTGGCGCGTAGGCGCGCCAGCGGAATGCCCGGAATGAAGAAGTCCATGGCATGGCCCTTGATATGCTGGCTGTTCTCGGCCACGCCAGATGATTTGGTGCGCAACATGGCATTGGTTTTCGGCGAACGGTAGGCCGAGACAACATTGATGGGCTGGGTAGCGCCGACTGCCTGATAAACTTCCCAGACCAGATCGAACAGGCGGGGGTCCATCTTGGTAGGCTCGTCGCGGCGCCAGTCGCGGAGGAGGTAATTAAGCTCGTTCAGACCGGACTGGACATACTGCCCATTGCGCTTGAAGACGATGCGCGCGGTCTCTTTGGTGTGGGTATAATAAAGGTAGATGGCGCGTTCTGATGCGGCTGCCGCCGGCTTGACGGCCTGCGGCAAAATAAGGGCGAGACTGATCAAGGTGACGAGCAAAAAACGCCAGAAACGATTCCGTTGCAAGTTGGTTATCCCCGTCACGCAAAACTCTGCCCGGTTATGCCAGTGTATCGTCAGACATTAGCACAAATTCTGATGCAATTGATTAACGCTAACAAGCTGCTGGCGAGCCCTTAGTCTGCTCACGCGCATGTCATTACGATCAAAACTGGGCACAACCAAGGCCAATTTGTAAACGCAAGATTAAGCCCTGTTTAGGGGGAGATAGTGCCGTCGTCTGCTGCAGCGACCATCTCGAGCACAGACGCGGGACTATCAAGGCCCATGGCCGCGATCAGCTTGGCGTTGTGGCCGTAGATATCGCCGAAGGAGCGCAGGGTTCCATCAGGGGCCACGCGGACGGTAAAATAAGCGATATGCACGGGGATCTGGTGCTCGAGGTTCACCTGGCGTTCGGCGGTACCAAGCATGCCCTCAAGCGAGCTTCGGCTGATCTTGGTTTCGTTGATCATCAAGGCGCCAGCGAATTCCATCGGGTTCTGTACACGGACGCAACCGTGACTAAGGGCGCGGGAATCGCGTGCAAACAGCGATTTAGATGGCGTGTCGTGCAGATAAACGTCGTGCTTGTTGGGGAACAGAAACTTGATCTGCCCTAGGGCATTGCTGGTTCCGGGGCGCTGACGCACGCGGAACGGGAAATTGCTGGCGCTGATCTGGTTCCAGTCCACCGACCCCGTGCTGACCGGGCTACCATTGTAGAGAAGGTCATAATTGTGGCTGTTGATATAGTCTGGATTGCGCAACACGGCCGGCGCTATCTCGTTCTTGATGATCGAGTTGGGCACGTTCCAATAGGGATTGACCACGATGTGGCGAATATTGTCCGAGAAGATTGGCGTCTGGTGCCCGATGGCGCCGACCACAACCCGGGTTGTGTATTCTTCTTTGCTGTCGCGATTAATGGACAGCCGAAATTCGGGAATGTTGACCAATACGTTGAACGCACCCAGATCGCGCGACATCCAGCGCCAGCGTTCCATATTGGCGAGAATGTCGGCCTTGGTCAGCGGCGCACCGCCATTGAGCTCAGCCAGCGTGGCGGGGCCCATAACGCCGTCCACGGCTAGATTGCGGGTTCGCTGGAAGGCTTTAATGGCTTCGACGACGTTGTCGTCATAGAGCGTGTTTGCCGCATCGGCGAGTTCGAAGCGTTGGCGCAGGACAGGAACGCGCGTGTCGCTCATGCCGGGGTGAAGGATAGCGCCGGCCCGGATCTGCATCGGGCGGTCCGTCTGGGTCTGGTCAAAGTTGGTTAGGGCTGCCTTGAGCGCAAGGAATTCAGGGTAGATTGGTTCGAGGGTGGCGAGGACCTTGACGGGATCGGGGCTGGACGCCAGCTGCGCCAGCAAGCCGGCCTCATCGAGCTTTTTGGGTGCGATATCAATAGACTGGCTGACCGAGCTGGGCACAATGCGACCGGTATAAATATGGGTGGCATAACGCATGGTGGCGCGCGAAAACGCTATTTCAAGCGCAGCTATCCGGACCGGGTCACTGCCCACATCGGTCACGTCAAGATCGGACGTCAGGTAATCCTGCGGACGCAGACCTTCATTGGCCGCTGCCGCGAACAGCTTGAGGATCTTTTCGGCCAGGGCCGAGAAAGCCACCTGGCCGGCAGCCGCTTCATTGAGCCAGATCGGCTCGAAATGGCGTGCCCCATAAAAGAAATATAGTTTTTGTGCCTCGGCATAGGCCGTGCTGTCCTTGGTGGCGTCGTAATAGGTGGCTGTCAGGCCCTTTTTGATGGTTTGAGCCAGAGGTGTCTGTGGCGGCGCGATGAACACAGGGTCGACCTCAACACTGGCCACGTCCTGCGCCAAAACGGGTAGAACGCTGGCCGTACTTGTGAGAGCGGCAATCAGGCAGATCAGCAACTTGTTCATTTGGGCTCCAGCACGGCGGCATATTGCCGGTTGCATCACCCGTGTCTGGTAACGAACTCAGCGAGCATACCACGCAAAATCATTAGCTAGAAAATCTTAACAGGAACAATTACTCGCAGATTTGTGAGCTGCATTTGTGTTCTGCTTGCAACGGCGAGCCTTGGCCCAATCAAGGTTGAACCAGAATTGATTTGACAATGCCGTGGTGTTCCGACGGTATAGCACCACCGGGCTAAGCATGAACACGGGCAGGCGAAATTATAATTGATTCGATGGATCCCGCCCCTTTGGCGTGGTATAACTAAGGCTTGGCCATCACGCATTTCCCGCTTGGCTGGGCTAGTCAGCGTGCAGGGACTGCCGACAAGCTGATGAGGGGATCATCAGCTCAATGGAGCGACGGATTCCAGCGTCATGGTATCTGACGCGCTAGGACGGCCCATTCATCGTTGTGTTCGAGTCGGCAACAGCCTTGCTAGTGCGCTGCGCTAAGCGCTCGGCGCTCTTCTGGCTATAGCCGGCCGCCAGTAGCAGCACCGACCTGCAGCTCCATCAGCCGTTCCGCGGCAAAGCCGATCATCTCACGCAGAATATCGGCGTCAAGGGTCTTCTTCATACCAGCGTGCGCAGGTTTATCTCAGCTACACCACGACCAGGGACATGATCGGGTCTCGGGCAGACATAACCCACATATTCAACTTCAATTCAAACTTTTAGAATTGGGCAATCGACCGTGACCTCCTGAAGGTGTTCGATGACACCCATGGGTCACCATCAACCACGGTTCCTGTAAAGCTCAGCTCGCGTGGTTATGTAGAATTACGCTCGCCGATTCTGTCGCGTTGATGCCGATCGTCTCGCCAAACCTGAAGCACCCAGAAGACATGAAGATCATGATTAAAGGACAACGCTTTTTCCGCGATATGCTGCTGTCTGGACCACTGGGCAAACGGGTGGAAAAGGTCATCGCGCCAGCGGGACAGGACCTCAACGATAAGGTGGTAGCGAATCACTGCTGGCGCTTTATCGCACCCAACTACTATTCGGGGAGAAAGGCCTGGACGGGAGCCGATGGCAGTCCGCGATGTTTGGCTCAGGGTGCGCGATGCGGACAATCTCCGCGTCTCCAACAGTTCTGCAGCCCAACATCAATGGCGCCAACACAACGGCCCTAGCGATAATGCTGAGCGACCACTATGCCGACTTCATCCTCGGTCCAGACCAGACCAAAACATCCACAATGGGAGCTCGTCCATGATCCATGATCTCTTTACGTCTCGACGGAAAGGCTGTGCTCGTCACTGGCGCCACGCGTGGCATCGGCCTTGGCATCGCCAAGGCCCTCGCCAAGGCCGGCACACATGTCATCCTCTCGTCCTGCGTGCCCAGACTCGAAGTAATTGCTGACTTTAAGGCGGCCGGGCATAAGTCTGCAAGCCGATAGGTAAGATACCGCCACGCCAGCACGACTGATTGCCGACGCTACGGCGATCACTGGCAGGCTTGATATCCTCGTCAACAATGCTGGCGTGGTCGACACGGTATTCCGCGCCTGTCAGGCTGCACTGGAGCCGATGCAAAAACAGAAGAGTGGCGCGATCCTCAATATCGGATCAATCTTAGGCTATATCGCCAATATCTCGTAACCACAGGCGGCCTACAACGCCTCCAAAACGGCCGCGCACATGCTCACCAAAAGCCTTGCCAGCGACTATGCGGCGGAGGGCATCAGGGCAAACGCCATCGCACCTGGCTATATCGACACGGACATGACGGCTGGCGGTCTCGCCAATCCAGAATGGTCGCCGATCTGGCGTGGGATAACGCCGATGCCGAAAGTCGGAACGCCCGAAGATATCAGCGCGGCAGCGCTATACCTCTGCTCTGACGCGTCCAGCTACGTCACAGGCGAAGTGCTCGTTGTCGAGGGCAGCTACACCATCCGCTAGTATGAGGCGGCATTGGTATGAACGACCCAGGGCAGAACCCACTGATCCAGCAGAACCCACTGATCCAAACGCTAGCGGCACGAGAGCCAGCGTTGCGCCTTCACGCAATTTCCTATCCCGACTTTTTTACTAGCCAGCTATGGTGGCGCTCGCCGTCCTTGTTGCTGCGGGCGCAGACCTTTTTTGACAACAAAGCCGGCGGTGAGAAGCCGTTTGGTGAACGGGGCGTTGGTGTGGGACGACTAGACGGCCAATACGCCGCCGGCGCGCAGCGCAGTCAGTGCACGGCGCAGGCCCTTGACGGTATAGAGCCGGTCATTGGCGTCGCGGTTCAGGCCCTCGGGGCCGTTATCGACGTCGAGCAGGATGACGTCATAGAGATTGTTACCGGCCAGCAGCTCGCCGACATCGTCCTGACGGATGGTGACGCGCGGGTCCTGAGGCTGGTGCCGAACACCGCGACCATGAGCCCGCGGGCCTAGTCGACAACGGCGGGGACCAGTTCAGCGACGGTAATCCGGGCATCTGGCGGCAGAATGGCGAGTGCTGTCCGCAGGGTGAAGCCCATGCCTAGTCTACCGATCAGCATATGGGGCCGGGGATAACTGCTGATAGCCGCCCAGCTCAGGCTGGCCAGGACCTCCTGGGACCCGCTCATCCGGCTGTTCATCAGCGATGTCGAGCCGGCCATGACAGAAAATTCGGTGCCGCGCTGCATCAGGCGCAGATCGCCCTCCCCGCCAGGCACACTGGCCGTATCGAGCCATAACCCAGAGATTGATCGCCATGCTGTCTCGCAAAAAACAAAAAGCCAGCCACCAGGACCGGCTTTCGTGAAAAGGTGGGAAGCGCCCAGCGCTTGGAGGCCAGTTTCTAGGCGCCGGTCACGGTCAGAGCCGCCAGCGCCATCTTGAGAATGTCCGAGACGATGAAGGGCTGCACTGCCTTAGCGAAGGCAGAACCGACGACATTGGGCTGATCGATCCAGCCGGCCTGGCCTGCCATGATCACCAGCCAGGCAAAGCCCAGCACGAGCGGCGAACAGGGTCAGCGGCTTGCCCGAGGCATCGCGATCAGCGGCAAAGCCGACAATGGCGGCTAGGAACAGGAAGCCGGCAACGGAGCCAACCAGACGGCGCCTGTGGCGAAGACGGGCAGGCCGGCGGCGCCTTCAAGCAGGTACAGGCCTACCGTGGCAACACCGATGCGCATGCCGAAGGCAGCGGTCAGCGCGGCAATGGCGAAGCCCTGCAGAGCCACCGGAACAGGCCAGACCGGCACGTTGATCTTGGCGCAAACAGTGATCAGCAGTGTGCCGAGCACGACTGTTACCAGATTGGACGCCAGCTTAGCAGCATCACCCTTGGACTGTATAGAGGCTAATGGAGTGTGTTGGGCGTGGTCAAAGTGACGGCCATTTCATACCTTCCATGCTTAAACAGGAATCGGCATCCCTCTCCGGGACGCGCAACAGTTCGTATGATCACTTCATAATCTGTCGCTCCCGGGAGCGCAATGGCCGCCACCCTCGCCTTCAAATAGCCAATTCGACCCACAAATCGGCACGACCGTCGCGGTTGGCGCCGGGCTGGTGCGAGTGATTGCGCCCAATGCGAGCGCCTATGCCTTTATCGGCATTAACAGCTTTCTGCTGGGCCATGAACGACTTGCTCTGTTTGATCCGTGACCTAACGATCCTGCCCATCTGGTAGCCCTTCACCAGGCCATCTCCAGGCGGCCGCTCGAGGCCATCGCGCTGACCCATACTCATCACGACCATAGCGCCGCGGCGGCGCGGCTAGGGCGTGAATTTAACGTGCCGATCTGGTTTGGCGGGCGGCATAGGCTATCGCGCCCGCTGCGCCGATTCGAACGCAACGTACTGGTGAATTCCTGCGACTAAGACCTAGTGCCCGACTAGACGCTGGTTGATGGCGAAATCATCGCGGTCGGCGATGTGACGATCAGCGTGGACACCACGCCGGGCCATTGCGCCAATCATCTGGCCTTCGGTCTGAGCGACATACTGCTCAGCGACGATCACGTGATGGGCTGGAATTCAACGCTGGTATCGGTGCCCGATGGGTCAATGGCCGATTATCTGACCTCGCCGGACTAGGTAATCGCCTTACCTCGACAGCGTTATATCCCAGCTCATGGGGGTCCGATAGAAGATGGACCGGCCTTTGCCGAGACACTCAAGGCGCATCGGCAAATGCGCAATGGCGGGCGCGGTGCGGGTGCCATTATCGGCACCATCTATCCCAGCCAGAGCCTGCCTATGCGGCTGGCCGCACGAATGACTATTGCCGCCCATGTCGAGTATCTTGAAGCGCTGAGCTAGTTGCACGTCTTCCGTCGGCCCTGGGGGCACACGCATCACGCCCTAATTGGCCGGAGGCGCCTCCGGCGCGTCGCCCGGGTCACTATCGGACAGATTGACGTTGGGATTGTCACGCAGCAGCGTGATGACCGCGTCGTTTAGATCGACTAGGAAGTGTTCGATACGTTGCCCATTGGTGCAAAAATCATGCAGGGCATTGAGCAAGGCAGATCGCATATCGACCGTGGCGCTGGTGGCGTCGCCAGTCACGCGCACAACAATTTCTTCGCGCCAGCCGGGAATGGTCATGATCTGAACGTTGATCAGAGCCGGGTCTAGCGCCGCATTTGGCGCCCGAACCGCGCGCACATCCCAGCCATTGTCGGCAATTGCCTGCTCCGCCAGCGCGAAGGTCTGAGCCTGCTCGAGCGGATAGGTGCGGGTCTTGGCATTAGGAAACAGGGCCGAAGCATCGGGTTTGCTGTTCAATCGGGGCGGCGGCATCGTCGCCGTGCCAGGCTCGAAGACCAGTGGCAATAGCCCACCACCCGCGCGTGGTGGCGACCATATCGGTGACAGGCGGATATTTCAAGGCCATGCTGCCATACCAAGCCAAGGGCGCCAGACACAGAACGCCAAAAGCAATCCGGCGAGCGCCCTACCCCAGCCCTGATCGCCGGTCTGCCACAGCCACGCCAGCGCAATAATCGACACCAGCACGGCCAGCGGGGCAACAAGGGCTGCAGCAAGCGCGGCAACCAGAAATAGGTCACTGATAATCAGTCGCAGCCAGTGCAGGGCCACCGAAATGATGACGAGCGGCGCTGCGACGCTCCTCAGCCAGCGCGCCCAGATAGCCCATCGCGATGTCCGGATCAGTATGCGCATCCTGCCGCCGCCGCTTCAACCAGGCCAGAGATACCGACAAGACATTGCCCGAGTTTGAAGATTTGTCCTCCGAGCATCATTTTGTCCCGGCCTTGCTGACGCTGATGACCGTGCTCCGCTGGTCGAGGGACCCACCGCACATGGCTTTGATCGCCTGCCATCATTCCTCTGAGGTTAAAGGGCGGCTCGAGGCTGGTGGGCCGTTGTTGACTCAATCTGGCGAATGCTGCCTTGCGATCGTCGGTTAGGGGATAGGTGCTCAACAGCGCCAGGGCACGGGAAAAATCGTCGTCGCGCCTGACGCGATTGAGCAAATCGGCCAAGCTGAAAGGGACGAAATCCAGCCTCTTGGCGAGCTGGACAGCGAAGACATTGGCCTACCGCTCGGCATCGCACAAGAATCGCGCATCGATGATGGTGGAGCCCAGATCCGCCGCCAGTGAAATGCCGGCCATGCCCCCAGGATGAAGCCGATCAGGGTGCCGATTCCGGCTGAGGAAATCAGCTATTCCATGCCGTGCCGATGGGCGACATGGCTGATCTCATGGGCCAGCACGCCGGCAAACTTATCAGGGGACTCGGCCTGGTCGAGTAGCGCCGACAGAAAAAACATCTGTCCGCCGGGCAAAGCGAAGGTATTGGGAATTTCGGAGCGAATAACATTGATGTCGAGCGAAAAAGGCAAGCTGGTGTCAGCCATGGCCGCCTGGCTAAAACGCGCCAGGGCGCGATTGGCCAGACTGTCCGGATCAGGGTCGCAGATATCCAGCCCGCCCAGATTGGACTGCATCTAGCCGGCTACGATGGCACCCAGCCGCTGTTCCCAGGCGATCGGCACCAGGCCAACAATGAAGCTGACCAAAAGGGGAATACCATAGAGACAGGCCGCGATCACCGCCGCCAGTACCAGCGTGGCCGTGATGGCCAGGCGCCGCTGTCGCGCGGTTTCGCGGCACTTCTTGGTGCGCAGTACGGGCAGCCTTGCTCAGATGCGGGCAACAGTATCTTCCCTCGTACACGACCACCTGCGCACCATCGGGCTGGCCGCTGGCCGCCAACCGCAATCAACCGCAATTCGTCCTTGCGACCATAGACAAGATGCAGGTCGCTCGCCACCCATCGGGCGAGTTCGCTGCCGTTGGCTGCGTCGCCAATCAGCAGGATGCCCGTCTCATATTCAGCCAGATAGTGCAGTTGCACAGCCCGCACAGCGGCATGCTTGCCATCATAGAAGCGCGCTAGCATGAGCATCAATAGGCCCCCACATTGGAGGGCATCGGCCAGGCCTTCGCCAGCCAGAGCTCTGTCCTCGTTGCGCGCGCAAAACGCATCCAGGCTATCGGCGCCAGCAATCGTCGCGCCGGTAGCGATCAGCCGCCAAAAGCCCAGGCCGATGAACAGCTCGATCATTAGGATAAAGGCTCCCAGGGTGAGCAGATAGCCAAAGATGATGGCTCCCAGGATGATCAGGCTGCCCTGCATCTCGCGAAAGAAAATCTCCGGATCAAAGCTGCCACTGGCAAAGGCCTCATAGATCACCAGACCCAGCACGACAAAACCGCTAATGGCCAGCAACACAAAGGCGCCGATTAGGGCTAGGCAGCACAGCACATATTGCCAGATTAGGGTGCGACCTTTGACCTTGACGGTCACCACCGCATTGCCCAGTCGAACACCAGAATACATAAAACTGAGTTACCAAGCCTGATAGCGCAGCACCAACAGGCCAATCAGCAGGGCGACGATGGCCAGCTGGATATAGCCGAGCGGATCGGAGATCCAATTTGTCGACAGGGCACCCATCTTGACGCTGACCGTCACGCCGGCCCCGACAATGACCAGCGCCACGACATAGGTCAGTAGAATGACGCGGCGAGCTGCTTCCAGCTGCCCACGAAGCCGAGAAGCCGAAACGCAGATCGCCATACCAGCTGTGCACATAGCGATAGCGCCAGAGGCTAGCGGCCATAAAGGGATAGACCAACCCTGCCGTGACAACCATCACCAGGCTCTAGCCGAAGCGGCGCAGAGCATAGGCCTAGCCATTGCCTGTCTGATCAAAGCGAATACCCCGCCAAAGGGTGCGCGAGAGGCGGCAGTCGCGGCCGCGGTAGATGGCGTAACTGGCCAGAAATCACAGCGCGACTGCGATTGCGCCATAGCCGGCAATGGCGGCTTCGGTCGATTGGATCGAAAGGTAGAATTAAAGATGGCATAGAGCGGCAGGAACACCGCCAGCGCCATCAGGAACCCAACCAGCAATTGCATGGCGTTGCCGGTATATTCCAGGCTGTCGCCATTAATTTCGGTATTGGCCCAATAGAATCGGCATTTCCAGATCAGCAGCCAGAAGCGATAAAGGCCGACTGTCGGCAGCACATAGGCGCGCAACAGCATGCCGCCCAGTTCGCGCCGCGTCCCCCATGAACATCACCGGCACCGGGCGCCCCGGACCCTGCTGCATGATCATGCTCAAACTCTTCACTCCCGGCCGATCTTAGGCGAGGCGGGGATGAATGGGAAGCTTGAATATACGCGAAGCTCTAGGGATAGAGCCGAGTGCTGGTCCAGGGTTGGCCGAGCGCATCACGAGTGAAGCGCACGCGGTCATGCAGGCGAAACTCGCCGTCCTTCCAGAACTCGATGCTGGTGGGGATCAGGCGGAAGCCGGACCAGTTGGCGGGCCGGGTCACGTTGCCCTCCCCGACCTGGGCCGCCCGCTGTTCGACCTGATCCAACATCGTCTGACGCGCCTGTAGCGGCCGCGATTGCTGCGAGACCGACGACGCGATCTGGCTACCCTTGGGCCGGCTGACAAAATAGGCGTCGGCCTCGGCAGCAGATACCACTTCGACAGGACCGCGCATGCGAATCTGTCGGCGCAGCGATTTCCAGTGCATGACCATGGCCGCCCTGGGTTGTGCCAGCAACTGCTCCCCCTTGGCGCTGTTAAAATTGGTAAAGAAGGCGAAGCCGCGTTCGTCGCGCGCGTTCAGCAGCACCATGCGCACATCGGGCAGGCCATCGGCATCGACACTGGCCAGCGCCATGGCCTGTGGATCATTGAGCTCAGCATCCTGGGCCAACGCGAACCATTCCTCGAACAGCGCAAGGGGATCCAGCGCGGCGCGATCACTATCGTCAAACAGGCGTTCAGTCGGAGTCCTTAGCATATCTATATCATCTCTTCGTCGCGCAAAACTGGACAAGTCGTCGCGCAAAACTGGACAAGCTGGGGGCCGATGACCATATTAAGACTCGAAACCGGGGCGAAGCAACGCCCGCTTTAATTGAATGGACCAAATGCGCGATCCCTATACCGTGCTTGGGGTGTCCCGTTCAGCGAACGAAAAGGACATAAAGTCCGCCTATCGCAAGCTGGCCAAGAAGTACCACCCCGACCAGAATCCAGACGATCCTGCTGCGCACGGCAAGTTTGCCGAGGCGACCAACGCCTATGATCTGCTCAATGACCATGGCAAGCGCGCCCAATATGATCGCGGCGAGATCGATGCCGCCGGCAATCCCAAATTTGCCGGCTTCAATCCTGGTGCCGGTCAGCGTGGTGGCCGTACAGCGCAGGGTGGTTTTACGGCCGAGGATATACTCAAGGAATTCATGAGCGGCTTTGGCGGACAGCCACGTGGCGGAGCCGGGCCTGGCCGAGGTCCGGGCGCGGGTGCGGGCGGCGCGCAGTGGGATCCGTTTGCCGGCGCAACCGCTGGCAGCGCAGGTGCCGGGCGCCCTATCAAGGGCGAAGACATAGTGGTCAATACTACCGTCTCGCTGGAGGATGCGCATAAGGCAGCTTCAATTCAGGTGCGCATGCCCAGTGGCAAGATGCTGACGGTCAAGCTGCCCGAGAAGATCGAAGAGGGTCAACAGATCCGGCTCAAGGGCCAGGGGTCGCCCGGCATTGGCGAACCCGGCGATGCGCTGGTTACCGTGCGGTTTGGCAAATCCAAGCAGTTCCGCCGCGACGGTGCCGACATCCGGACCGATGTACCCATCACCCTGTATGAAGCGGTGCTTGGCGCCAAGGTGCGCGTTCCGACGCTGGATGGCTCGGTAGAGCTAAACTTGCCCCCCGGCATCGATACGAGCAAGGCGCTTCGCCTCAAGGGCAAGGGGCTGTATAGCGATGGCGACCTCTACGCCAATCTCAAGGTCATCTTGCCGCCTGGGGGTGACGCCGACCTGGAAGTCTTAGCCCGCTTCATGCGCGACCAAAAACCCTACAAGGTCAGGGATTAGTCAGACCTACCTAACCTCCCCTTGAAGGAGGCGTAGGCGGGGATTCGGCAATCCACCCTACCCCTCGGCGCTGCAGACGGTCGTTGATGGCTTCGCCTAGGCCGGTATCGGGGATCGGCGCCACTGCGATCATGGCTTTGCCAGCCGCGTCGAACTCATGCAGCATGGCGAACAGATTACGAGCCGCCTCGTGCAGATCGCCCGACACTGACAGATTGCGCATCGGCTCGGCAAAATCGGGGACCGCGCCAAAGGCCAGAAAAGCCTCGCCATCACGCGGCATTGTGTTCAGGCGCAGATTGGCATTAGGCGCATAGTGACTCACCAGCATGCCCGACGCGGACACGGCAGCCTGCTTGTCGGCAACGGCAACCGGCATGCCGAGTGCCCGTTCGATCTCTTCACGCACCAGGGCTCCGGCGCGCAATTGCAGCAGCCTATCAGCTTCGACCCGGACAATGGTGGATTCGACGCCCGCCTAGCAGGGCTCGCCATCCAACACCGACACAGTTCCGGCAAAGCCGATTTGGACCTGCTCGGCAGTGGTGGACGACAGCCGCCCCGGGGGATTGGCCGATGACGCCCGCCAGTGACCGGCCGACAGCGGCCAACAGCGCCAGTGCTAGGGGATGATCGGGAATGCGGATGGCCACGGTGTCGAGCCCCGCTGTCGCCATATCGGCCAGCCCATTGCCTGGCCGAGCAGGCAGCACCAGCGTTAGCGACCTCGGCCACAGTGCCGCCACCCTGTGTGCTAATGGCGAAAACAGGGCCAGCGTCTCGGCCATGGCCAGGTCGGCACAATGGATGATCAGTGGATTGAAACGCGGCCGACCATTGGTTTCATAGATCGAAACCACCGCATCGGCATCGGTGGCATCGGCCCCTAATCCATAGATAGTCTCGGTGAGAAAGGCGCATAATTTGCCGACCAGCATAGAGGGCAGCGGCCTCATCTACCGATTTTGGTTCATTTGTCATTGATTGGCTGATCATAGTGCTGGCGGTTGTTTGACAACGCCAACGGGGCGCGTCAAGACGAAGGCGAGACAGACCGGATATGGATCCCGCGTGAGCACGCTTCTCATCAGCCAGCCTAACTTTGCCGATCATCTCACGCCGCAGGGCCATCCCGAGCGCGCTGACCGGATACGCACCATTGAGGATGCGCTGGCAAAATCGCGCTTCGACAGGCTGATCCGACGCGATACGCCCAGTGGCGACCTGCTGCTAGCCGAGCTGGTACATGACGAGCACTACCTGGCCCGGCTGCGCAATGTGCGCCCGGCGGAAGGCATTGGGCAACTCGATCCGGACACCTTCATTTCTGCCAAATCGCTGGATGTTGCCAGCACCGGCCTGGGCGGTGCGCTGTCGGCACTGGATGCGGTTCTGCTGGGCGAAGTCGACAATGCGTTCTGCGCCATTCGACCACCTGGCCACCATGCTGAAATCGTCATGCCGATGGGGTTTTGCCTGATCAATACTGTGGCCATCATCGCCCGCGAGGCACAGCACAAATACGGCGCCGAGCGCATTGCCATCATCGATTTCGATGTGCATCACGGCAACGGCACGCAAGATATCTTCAAATCCGATCCTAGCGTCTTTTATGCCTCAACCCACCAGATGCCGCTGTTTCCCGGCACCGGCAGAGCCAACGAAACCGGGCTCAACAATATCGTCAACGTGCCGCTTGCTGCCAATAGCGATGGCGCGGCAATGCGCGACGCCTATCGGATGCGCATTATCCCGGCACTGCATGATTTTTCGCCCGACCTGATCCTGCTGTCGGCCGGTTTTGACGCGCATGAACGCGATCCGCTGGCTCAGCTCAACTGGAGCTCGGCGGACTTTGGCTGGCTCACGGGAAAATTGATGGATGTGGCCGGACGGCGCTGCGGTAACCGCATTGTTTCGTTGCTCGAAGGTGGCTATGATCTTAAGGGGCTGGCCGGCGGTGCGTCTCATCACGTAGCTATGCTGATGGATGGCGCCATTGAGTGGTTGGACGAATAGGCTGAATGGCGCCTTTGGCGCCCTGACGAACAGGAATTGCGCTGATGGCCGACAATGACGACGTGAAAACGCTGAGCTTCGAGGCCTCGCTGGCCCAGCTGGAAGAAATTGTCGGCAAACTGGAATCAGGCAAAGCGCCGCTGGCGGAATCGATCGCCATCTATGAGCGTGGCGAAGCCCTCAAGGCTCATTGCGAAGCCCTCTTGAAAG
The DNA here is from genome assembly GCA_025050575.1 of Candidatus Devosia symbiotica. GTDB lineage: Bacteria > Pseudomonadota > Alphaproteobacteria > Rhizobiales > Devosiaceae > Devosia > Devosia symbiotica. Next base: position 10,247 of record JALBVE010000018.1, on the reverse strand, counting down.
CTGCCGAGGCACGTATCGAAAAGATCACCCTGTCACGCTATGGCAATCCGACCGGCACCGAGCCGCTCGACGCCTAGTCGCCTCCTGACCAGCGAGACAATATGAACGCGAATACCCTGCGCAATTTCCGCATCATTCTGTGGGCATTAGTCGCCGTGATGGCGATCGGCGCCACCGCGCTCTATGCGTTCAAGCCGCCGGCCCGCCCACTGGGCCTGACCGGTCAGGCATTTGCGCTGAATTCGACAAAAGGCGGCGCCTTCACCCAGGACGATCTAGTAGGCACACCCAGCCTGATCTTTTTCGGCTTTACGTTCTGCCCCGATGTTTGCCCGACCACGCTGGCCGAAATCACCGCCATTCGCGAAAAGCTGGGCCTGACGCCGGAGCAGCTGCGCATCATCTTTGTTTCGGTTGATCCAGAGCGGGATACGCTGGCCATGGTCAGGGATTATGTCGAAAGCTTTAACCCCAGCATTATCGGGCTAGTCGGCTCCAGTCCTGAACAGACCGAAAATGCCAAGGCGACGTTTGGTGTATTTTCTGAAAAGGTAGGCGATCCCAGCGATCCATACTATACGCTCAATCACACGGCATTGACCTTTCTGGTCAAGGCCGACGGCACGTTCCAGGGGACGATCACCTATCAGGAAGGCCAGGATACGGCCATCGCCAAGGTCAAGCGCCTGGTTCAGGAATGAACAAGCGCATTCGCCTCGATCTGGCAATGGAACAGCGCGGCCTGATTCCCAGCCGCGCCCGGGCGCGTGATGCCATTCTGCGCGGCACAGTGACCCTCAATGGCGTCACCGCCGTCAAGCAGAACCAGATGGTGGGCAAGGACGACTTTATCGCGCTTAGCGATCCGACGGCCAATTACGTCTCGCGCGCAGCGCTGAAGCTGATGGCTGGGCTAGATGCGGGGGCCATCGACCCCGGCGGCAAGGCCTGCATGGATGTCGGTGCCTCAACCGGCGGCTTCACCCAGGTGTTGATGGAGCGCGGCGCCCGCCGCATCTACGCGGTCGATGTCGGCCATAGCCAATTGCATGAGCGGCTCAAGGGCAGTGATCGCGTCGTCAGCATGGAAGGCGTCAATGCCAAGGATATGAGCGCTCACGACATTGCCGAGCCAATCGATTTGCTGGTCTCCGATGTCAGCTTTGTCTCGGTCACCAAAGTGCTAGCAGCGCCCCTGGCGCTCTGCGCGTCGGAGGCCGATGCGGTGATCCTGTTCAAGCCACAATTCGAAGTCGGCCGGCGCAACGTTGGCAAGGGCGGCATTGTTCGCAGCGAAGAGGTCATTGCCACCGCGCTTATCGAGATGATCGCCTTTATGGCCGAACAGGGCTTTGCCCACCGCTTTTCGATCCCCTCGCCGATCACCGGTAGCGACGGCAATACAGAAACCGTCGCAATTTTCAGGCTCATAAGCTGAAGGCCAAAGCATTTGTGTTCTGGTCGTTTACCGGTTAGCACCGGTTTACCGCGCTAGGACTGCATGGCGCACAACCACGGAATTGATATGACTGACGATAATGACGGCTACGTCTATGACGAGCCGACGGGCGAATGGCGCCCAGCATCGGAAGTGGCTGCCGCTGCAGACACAGCGATTGTGGTTGTTGATTTCGCGGATACACCGCTGATAGATGGCGATCAGGTCGTGCCGATCAAAGACCTCAAGGTCAAGGGTTCGGACCAGACTATCAAGCAGGGCACCGTGATCAAATCAATCCGTCTGACTGACAATCCCGAGGAAATCGACTGCTTCTACGATGCCATCAAGGGTCTTGTGCTGCGCACCGAGTGCATCCGCAAGCGTTAGTATCTTCTACCCCTCCCTCTGAGGGAGGGTATAAAAGGTTATCAGTTTCGCTCGAACCAAACAGCACCTTCGCGACCGGTCTGGCCGCGGTGGCGCAGATAGTGATCGGCCAGTACCAGCGCCATCATGGCTTCACCCACCGGCACGGCACGAATGCCCACACAAGGATCGTGGCGGCCCTTGGTAATGATGTCGGTGTCTTCGTTCGCTGTCGTCACGGTCTGGCGCGGGATCAGGATCGATGAGGTCGGCTTGACCGCAAAGCGGCAGACAATCGGATCGCCATTGGAGACGCCACCCAGAATACCGCCGGCCTGGTTGGAGAGAAAATAGGGCTTCGCCTCCCCTGCCCGCATCTGGTCGGCATTGTCGATGCCGGTGAGGCTGGCCGCCTCAAAACCAGCACCGATTTCGACGGCCTTGACCGCGTTGATGCTCATCATGGCCGAGGCCAGATCGGCATTGAGCTTGCCATAGATCGGCGCGCCCCAGCCCGCCAGGACGTTTTCGGCGACCACTTCGATCATCGCACCGACGGAATTGCCGTCTTTGCGGATACCATCGAGATAGTCGGCCCATAGCGCGGCCGCCGTGGCATCAGCGCAAAAGAAGGGATTTTGGCTGACCTGATCCCAATCGAAATTGTTGTAATCGATCTTGTATGGCCCCACCTGCACCAGACTGGCGCGGATCGTTACCCTGCCCAGCACCTGGCGAGCGACGGCGCCAGCGGCAACCCGAGCCGCGGTTTCACGCGCCGAGGCGCGGCCACCGCCACGATAGTCGCGGACGCCGTATTTCTGATCATAGGTGTAGTCGGCGTGACTCGGCCGGTATTTGTCGCGGATTTCCGAATAGTCCTTAGAGCGCTGATCGGTGTTTTCGATTAGCAACGAAATCGGCGTGCCGGTGGTGCGCGATCCGTTGGTGTGTTCGTCCTTTAACACACCCGAAAGGATGCGAACTGCATCAGTTTCGCGGCGCTGGGTGGTGTATTTGGATTGGCCGGGCTTGCGGCGATCAAGGTCGCGTTGGATGATTTCCGGTGTCAGGGTCAGGCCCGGTGGGCAGCCGTCGACAACCACGCCCAGCGCCAGTCCATGACTCTCGCCCCAGGTGGTGAAGCGAAACAAAGTCCCAAATGTATTGAACGACATGGCGCGGCCCCGGATGTTGCGAACGTTCTAGGGGCCTATGGCCAAACGGTCAATCAAACTGCCCGCGTCTAGTCGGCGTCCCAAGTGTTGGTCGCCGCATAGAGCGTCATGCGCTGACCGGCAAAATGGGCAATTACACCCTGCGGCGGCGGCCAATTGAGCACGTCGGCGCGCTCGGCGCCTTCCACCAGATGGCGCAACACCCGCAGCACGCCGCCATGGGCGACGACGACCGTATGCTGGGTCAGTTCCTGGGCGAAATCGAGCAGGCGTTCAGCGACGTCGGCGTAGTTTTCGCCACCCTCGGGCCGGAAGTGCCAATAGCTGGCGTCGCGCTCGCCGGGTGCCAGCGCCATGTCGCGATTGATCTCGGCGTGTAGGCGGCCCTCGAGTTTGCCGAAGGAAATCTCGATCAGACGCTTGTCATAAATAACTGGCGGGAGCCCTATATCAAAGGCCGCCCGCATGCGATCCATGGTCTCGGACGCGCGGCTGAGCGGAGAGGCAAACCATTTCAGCGATGCCGAATCGACGCCGTCGCGCTCAAGCAGTTCGCGCAACAGGATGCCATTGGCGTTGGCCTGCTGGCGCCCCGTCTCATTGAGCGGAATGTCCATGCTGCCTTGATAGCGCTGCTCGCGATTCCAGTCCGTTTCGCCGTGCCGGGCAAAGTAAAAATCCGGCCATTGAATACGCGTCATGCTTATGTCCGCCCCTGCGGCCCGCTTATCAGTCTCCTGACGGTCGGTTCTATTCAACCGTTACGTTGTCGAGCAGCTTCATGCCGACAATATTGAAACCAGCATCAACGTAGTGGATTTCGCCTGTCACACCACCGGCCAGATCGCTTAGCAGGTATGTTGCGGCACCACCAACATCGTCGATTGAAACATTCTTGCGCAGCGCCGAATTGGCCTCCTGCCAATGCAGCATGTCGCGCAGGCCAGAAATGCCCGAAGCGGCTAGTGTCTTGATGGCGCCGGCCGAGATGGCGTTGACGCGAATACCGGCCTTGCCTATGTCAACAGCCAGATAGCGCACCGATGCCTCCAGCGCAGCCTTGGCAACACCCATGACATTGTAGTTCGGCACATATTTGGCGGCGCCGTAATAAGTCAGAGTTAGCAGTGCGCCGCCGGGCTTCATCAGCGCCTCGGCGCGCTTGGCGATGGCGGTAAAGGAATAGACCGAAATGTTCATGGTCAACGCGAAATTGTCGGCGCTGGTGTCGATGTAACGACCCTCAAGCTCGTTCTTATTGGAAAAGCCGATGGCGTGGACGACGAAATCAAGTATGCCCCATTTTTCTTTGATCTGACGGAAGGTCTCATCTATGGCCGCATCATTGGTGACGTCGCACTCAACTAGAAAGTCGGAGCCGACTTCAGCGGCCAGTGGTTCGACGCGACGCTTCAGCGCCTCGCCCTGGTAAGAGAAGCACATTTGTGCGCCCTGGACGTGCAGCTGTTTAGCAATGCCCCAGGCGATGGAGCGATTATTGGCGAGGCCCATGATCAAGCCACGTTTGCCTGACATCAAACCAGTAGTCATTGTTGTTATCCCTTGCTGAAGTCGCGCCTCGCTTGTGGCACATGCCTGCCCAGCTGAGCAAGTTCATCACGACCGACCAAAACCGCTAAACCACGGTTTCTGCATGCCCCTTTCCACGTCCTCGATCATCTTCCAACTTAACGAGTTGATCGGTACCAATGCGGTAATCGGCCAGGCCGATCAGATTGGTCCTTATCTCCATGAGCCGCGCCGGCGCTTCCATACCGGTGCCGCCGCTGTGACCCTGCCCAATTCGGTTGAACCGGTGCAGGCGATTATCTGCTGGGCTAATGCCAATGCGGTAGCATCATTCCGCCAGGTGGCAATACTGGTCTAGTCGGCGCGCAGGTGCCGTTGCGGAGCGATGAGGTGATCGTCAGCTTGGGCAAGCTCGACCGCGTCCGGGCCATCGATACCGCCGCTGGCACGATGACGGCCGAGGCCAGTGTCATTCTGGAAAACGCCCACAAGGCCGCCGAGGCGGAAAACGCCATCTTCCCGCTCTGGCTGACCTCACAGGGCTCGGCGCGGATCGGCGGTGTGCTGTCGTCCAATGCCGGCGGGATCAATGTGGTGGCCTATGGCAATGCCCGCGAACTAACGATGGGTAAGGATACTACTGGCTTATTATCTGCGCGATCTGCTGGTGGGTGCCGAGGGCACGCCGGGCATTATCACTGCTGCGACACTAAAGATCTTTCCCAAGCCGGAAGACTACGAAACCACCATCATCAATATCGCCGGCCCCAAAGCGACGCTGAAGCTGTTCTAACTGCTGCGAGCGCGCATTGGCGGTCGTCTCAATGCCTTTGAAATCATCTCCCATATCGGGCTCGACATGCAGTTGTGGCATGGTTTCCTCGACCGCAGCCTGACCGCCGTCTTCTCCTCTTGGTATGCGCTGATCAAGGTGTCGCGCATGGCCGGCACCGAACCGGGCGCGCTGCAGGAGGCGGTCGAGGTCGCCTTCGAGAAGGGATTGATCGACGATGCCGTGTTTGCTGAAGCGCTGGCGGACCGTACCCGGATGTGGGTGTTTCGTGAACAGATGAGCGAGGTGCAATCGAAGGAAGGCGCCTCGATCAAGCACGACGTATCGGTACCCATTGCTGCCGTATCAGCGCTGATTGCCCGAGGCATCGCCGCCGCCGAGCGCATCTCGCTCGGCATTCGCCAGGTGCCGTTCGGCCACATGGGCGACGGCAATATCCACTTCAATTTCAGCCAGCCGTTGGGCGTCGACGCCAAGACTTTCATAGCCAGCAATGACGAAAAAAGCACGCGGCAATCTATAAGATCGTGCTGGATTTGGTGGGGGCTCGGTGTCTGCCGAGCATGGCATTGGCCAGCTCAAGCGCAAATTGCTCAGAGAGGTCAAGGACCTGGTAGCGCTCGACATGATGCAGGCGATCAAGACCACGCTTGATCCCAAGGGCATTCTCAATCCGGGCAAAATGCCCTGATAGGCGAACCGCCCCATGTTTTTGGCCATGTTTCTCAACATCGCCTTTCTCATCGTCGTTTTGGCAATCTGTGCGGGCAATATTGCCAGTTCGTGCACACCCACCACTCCATCGATGACTACGCGATCCTCCCGGCGCTGGAGCAACAGGGCCCGGTGTTTAAGGCTCCGGACTCGTGCTATCTAACTTCCCTATGAAGGGAAGGAATTGGTGCAGTGCTTGTCAAATATCCTGCCTGGACCGCGATCTGGTTCCTCTCCCTTCAGGGGGTCAGATGGAGTTTCCTCGCCAAAGCCCCCCCTAAAACAAATCCAGCTACCCACCATCGCGAGCGACCTTTTTCACCGGCTCTGGCCGTTCGAGCGTCACGAGCACGATCAGCCCTAGATCGTCGTCACGGGCCGAATTGACGCAGGTCGAAACCGGATGAAACTTCAACGCCCCATCGGGCAGTGACAGGGCCAGCTGCGCAGCTTCCGCTGCCCGCACATCACGCACATTGAGCTAATCATCGATCGCCTGACCTTGCAGGATCGCCAGCATCCGGTGGTGGGTGAGTGCGAGCTGGGCATTGGTCGGCACGGTGATGATGGCCAGGCTGTCGATCTCTTCGCCTTCCGGCCAGCTCTAGGTCACTTAGAGCTCGGCTAGGGCCATGGGCCGGTTATCTTCAAAGGTAAAGTAGTAGAGCTGCTTAGATTTGTCCGGATTGGTGTGTCACTCGTAGTGGCCACTGGCCGACACGATGCAGCGGCCATGCTTGAGCGCATCGCGGAAAGCGAGATTGCCGCCCATGGTTTCGACACGCGCATTGACCAAGATGGGAAATTCGCGCGAATCCTTGACCCAGCGCGGCATCAGTCCCCAGCGGGCAAAACGGCCTTATTGTAGCGCGGCACCATCTCGATCTAGTTGAGCAGCCGGAACAGCTCCTCCATCATTTTGGCCGGCAGTGTGGAAGCGTAGCGTCCGCAGATGTTCGACGTCTCCCAATTGGCCAACAACAGGTAATCTGTGGAGCAACGAATCGCAATCGGACGCCCTGTGACCCAAGATCAGATTACCGACATCCCCAATGCCGCCAGCGTCGCTCTGGTGCGTGACGGGACGGTTCTGCTGATCAAGCGCGCCTATGACCCCTATAAGGGCCTGTGGACGCTGCCCGGCGGTCGTCTGGAACCGGGTGAAACCATTGAACACTGCGCCGCACGCGAAATCGCCGAAGAGATGGGTATTGTCATCGATAATCCACGCCCGGTGATGGTGCAGGCGCTGAGCCGCGACCCAGCCTTCAGGCTGGCCATCTTTGTCACCACAGAGTTTACCGGCAAAATCGTTGCTTCAGACGAAGTCGGTGATCACAAATGGGTCGAACCGACAGCCCTGATATCGTTTCGTATTACTAGCCGGCTAGACGATGTGCTCACCAAAGCCTTCGCCGTGCTAGAGCAAAGCTGATAGAGAAAGCTTGTGCTTTGCGGATCGCCATGACAATTCAGCTACGAACCATCATTGTCGCCCCGCTGCTCGCGCTGGGGACTCTGCCCGCGCTGGCGCTTGACCCACCCTATCAAAAGCAAATGGAGCGGCTGTCCGAAATCATGGGGAGCCTATATTTCCTACAGCCCCTGTGTGGCAGCATTGACGTGGATTGGCGGGCCCAGGCCGCCGATCTGATTACCCTCGATCAGCCCGATCAGGAGCGCCGCCAAAGGCTAACCGGGGCGTTCAATGCCGGCCATACCGCCTATGCGCGGTTTCATCGCACCTGCACCCCGGCAGCCCGCGAGGCGCTGGGCCGTTTGCTGCGGGAGGGCGAACGGACCGCCCGCGACATTCACACGCGGTTCGCAGAATAGACTTGTTTTGCTAGGTGTTATTAACCTTCGGGTTACTTCTGGTGCGCCCTCCGCAATCGCCTGTGCTACCCGAAGTATCATGACAACGAGTAAGACTATGTTTGCGCTCGCCTCAAGGCTTGGCGTTTTTGATCGCGAGCAGGGCAAGCGGTAGATTGCGGTTGAATATCTGGCCGAGGCCTAGAACGAGGTCAAGGAAGACAGTGTGCAGATCGGGTCGCTGGCGCATACCTCGCTGTTCGCTGCGCTGGCCACACTGGTCAAATTGCACGGCGACGAAGCCGCCGCCGATCTTGTTGGCATGCTTCCCGACCGCATCCGCTCGGACGAATATAACATCAAAAGATTCTGCAACAATCTGGGCAATTCTGCCACTACTGGCTGCACAATTTGGCCAAGTTCGGACATCAAAGACTCGCTGCGAGTCGCAGGCAGAACTAAACGTAAAACATTTCGAAACGATTCATCTTTTTTGATTTTGAAGGCTGACAAGGCATTATGCCGCCTGCAACATTCAAAGAGCAGATATTTGACCATGAGAAATGTCGTTCTGACTGCGCTGGTGGTTAGTCTTCTTGCGGGGTGTGCCAGAGGCTCAGCCATCCGGACATCAAACAACACCACGCTTATCCAGGCATTAGCCAACCCGTCTTGCGGTGGCGCCGGAGCCGTCCTCGCGGCGCAAAAATAGGCGGCCATTGAGACCATCCTGGCTGGGTATGACAGCTACGTCATCATCGGCGGCGACAGTGTCAACAATGTTCAGGTATCTGAAGGCCCTACAACCAAGACCACCGAAATCAAGCTTGTCGGCGAGACCCTGGTCACAACAACAGCCTATACGCCAAGCACGATCGTGACGGGCGAACATGTACGGGCGAACATGCGCAGACGTTGTCGATCACCATGTTCCACAACGGGGATGTGGGTGCGGCCGATGCCGTTTTAGCCCGAGACGGGCTCGGCCCGAACTGGAAAAAGTGGCCAAGGATGGCGTCAAGACCTGCTAGTGGCCGGTCTAGCTGATTGACAGCGCCTCGAGGAACTGCATGAGCCGGCCGTTCGATGAAGTGACGACTTCTCCTTACCACAAAGCTAGGGATTGTGGCGGGGCCTGCGCTGCCCCCAGTGCAGAAGGGGCTAGATAGCCGGACAAGGGAAGGCAAGCACCATGAAAGCCGTGCTGTTCGAGAGATTCTAGAACCCCCCGGGGGTTGTCACGCTTGATGATCGGGTGCTGGCGCCGCACGGCATGGTGCTCAAGGTGGAGGCGACGGAGGTCTGCCGCAGCGACTGGCATGGCCGGATGGGCTACGACACCAACATTGTCCTGCCGCATATGTCCGGACATGAACTGGCCGGCGTGGTCCAGGCGGTGAGCAAGGATGTGCGCAACTGGAAGGTGGGCGACCGGGTCACTGTTGTGGCTGCGGCACCTGTCCGGAATGTTATGTCAGCCACCAGCAGGTCTGCCTGCACCAAAAGCAGCCCAGCTTCACCGATTGGAGCTCGTTTGCCGAATATGTTGGCATCCATCGGGCCGATCTCAACCTAGTGGCGCTGCCCGAGTATATCGATTTTGCCACCGCAGCCGGCCTGGGCTGCCGGTTTGCGATATCGTTCCGCGCAATTGTCAACAAGGGCAAGGTCACGGCGGGCTAGTGGGTTGCCGTCCATCGCTGCGGCGGCGCGGGCCTTTCAGCGGTGATGATTGCTAGTGCCATGGGCGCTAATGTCATCGCAATCGATATCGACGAGGCCAAGCTGGCGCTGGCACGGGAATTGAGGGTGGTGCAGACGATCAACGGAAGCGCCGGCATCAATGCACCCGAGGCAGTGATCGAGCTAACCAGGGGCGGCGCGCATATGTCGCTGGATGCGCTTAGCCATCCCGTGACTTGCTTGAACTCGATCCAGAACCTGCGCCCGCGCGGCAAGCATATCCAAGTCGGCCTGATGCTGGGCGATCACGCCATGCCGCAGGTGCCCATGGCCAGGATCATCGGCAAGGAACTGGAAATCCTTGATTCACACGACATGCAAACGCATCGCTATGGCGCCATGCCAGACATGATCGCCTCGGGCAAACTCACCCTGTCCCGACTGGTGGGCCGACGCATCAGCCTCGCCCAAGCCCCTGAGATTCTGAGGTTCTGAAGTCCTGATGGACATGGATAAGTTCCAGTTCGTCTGGCAACGGTGATCGCGACGTTTAGGAGCGAGCCAACCTGGGCGGCGCTAACTCTGCTATGCGCTGCCGGACAGCCGAAAATGCCGCCCGACCCTGTCGCGGGACCGCGTGAGCCAGCAGAAATGGCAGGTGTATGTGGGCGATCTGGAGCCGGGCAAGTTTTTCCCAAAAGGCAAAACAGCCGATTTCGACCCCGTT
>JALBVE010000017.1 GCA_025050575.1 Candidatus Devosia symbiotica | reverse complement strand
GATGCACAGGCATCATGAAGTGCTTTAGAGTCTCTGGTGATAGCCAGGCATTGAACACCCTTTCAACCGGCGCATTGATCTGCCGTGTTGTCGCCAGCGATAGTTCACTCATCGTCCTCATCCTTTTCGCTCAGCAGCGCATCAAGCGCATAAATTCTCAGATCTCAGATGGACTTCAGGATTGCAAACCAGTCTTCAATTGTTCTGACGGGCTCCAGTTTCGCTTCGATCAAATGCTCCCGGCTCAGCTTGCGACGCGCCACCAGCCCGGCCGCCTCCAGCACCTTGATATGCTTGGAAATCGCGTTCAGCGACATGTCAAAGTGCCGAACCAGATCGGTCACGCGGGTCGACCCCTGCTGCACCAGTGCGGTCAGCAACTGCTCGCGCGTCACATCACTGGCTGCCTTCATGATCAGCGATAATTGGTTGTTATCCATTCATTTTACCTAATGGTTGAATATTCTCTATTCTGCCAATTTCAACCATTTGGTAGAATAAAATCGCACACACGGATTCCGTCCTCATCACGCCACCGCACCACCTCAATTCAACGCGCACAAGCCAAATTGACAATCTTGCCCAGATTACCCTAGCTATCGCCTATCTCTGCAGATAATGCCACAATGGCCAAGCGTCCTATTTCAAAACCCAAAAATCTCTCCGGTCTCAAGCGCACCCGCCAACTCGCTGCCGTCACGCGAGCAATTGCTTGAGACGCTAGCCCAGGATATCGACATCAAGGGCAAGCGCGATCTGGCCAAGGTGTTTGGAATTCGTGGTGACATGCGCCGCCCGTTCAAGGCCGCGAAGATTAGCGTAACGTGCTGCTGATCACCAGCGATCCGGCCGACGCAAAGGACGATGATGACGCCGTTTATGCCGAAGCCGACAAGGATCCGGCCAAAAAGGGCGGCCATATCGTCACCGTCGCCATTGCCGACGTCTCCGCCTATGTTCGCCCCGGCAGCGCGCTTGATCGCGAAGCCTATCTGCGCGGTAATTCAGTCTATATCCCCCGATCGGGTCGTTCCCATGTTGCCCGAGCGCATTTCTAATGAATTGTGCTCACTCAAACAGGGCGCGCCGCGCTCGCCGTGCGCATGATCATCGGCGCCGATGGCCGCAAGCGCAGCCATAGCTTCCATCGCATCCTGATGCGCTCGACCGCAAAACTCAGCTATCAGCAGGCTCAGGCTGCCATTGACGGCCATGCCGACGATCATACTGGCCCCCTTGCTCGATCCTGTCCTGCACCCGCTCTACGCCGCCTATGACGCCATGGCTACGGCCCGCAATCATCGCGGCCCGCTGGCACCGGATCTGCCCGAGCGCAAAATTCTGCTCGATGAGAAGGGCATGATGCGCGACATCAATATTCTTGATCGGCTTGAGGTGCATCGCCTGATCGAAGAAAAAAACGCTGGAACAGAAACACCCCCCTACTCTAGCATCCACGACGAGCCCTCCTCGGGGAAACTGCAGGCCCCGCCCGATTTCCTCGGCTTACTCGACATCGCCATCAAGAAGTCCGACAGCGTCCGCGCCGCCGATTTCAATGGCATCCTTGCGCAGTCCTGCAAGGTTGGCAATGTTGAGCAGGTCAGTGCAATGGTGCTGCGCAGCCAGGCTCGGGCTGAATATAATGCTGAGAATTACGGCCATTTCGGCCTCAATCTTGATCGCTATGCCCACTTTGACTTCGCCGATCCGCCGCTATGCCGATTTGATTGTGCATCGCGCTCTGATCGCCGCGCGCGATCTGGGCGACAACGTTCTGACCGAAAACGAGATGCTGCATCTGCAAATTCAAGGGCGGTATTTCTGGCGTTATCAGATCCGGTCTATTTGCACGCCTGTTCGAGACCAGTACCAACGGCTTTGTCCCGGCGTCCAACCTGGGCCAGGACTATTATCGCTATGTCGAAGAGCGCCGGTCGATGATCGGCGAGCGCGGCAGCGAAAATTTACCCTCAGTGATCGCGTTACTGTCCGACTACTTGAGGCCACCCAGTCGCTGGCGCCCTATGCTTCGCGCTGCCCTCGGAAGGTGCGCGCATCAATCCGTCATCTGTTTGTCGCAGCAACAAGCGCCCATCTAAGGCATTTGGCTCTGGGGGCCACAATTCAAGAGATAACATAATAGCTAGCAATGCAGAAGCGGTCGTCAAGCACGATGTCGGTCAGGCGATGCGGTGCGGCATCAAGTGCAAATGCTCGCACTGCGGCCAGGGTCACATGTTCCATGCCTATCTCAAGGTAGCCGAGCACTGCAATCTCTGCGGCGAGCAGCTCGACCTGCGCCATGCCGATGATTTCCCGCCCTATATTACCATTTTGATCGTCGGCCACAGCCTGATCAGCCTGATGCTGCATCTGTGGCCTGGCACGTCAATCCTGCCATATTATCTCTATACCATGGTGCCACTAGCGGTGATCCTGCCCATCGCCCTGCCACCCTCGATCAAGTGCGCTATTGTCGGCCTACAATGAGCCAATGGCATGTACGGCTTCGGCACTGGCCAGACCGGCTGAAAGCCAGCTTGACAAGCTGCGGCAAATTCGTAGGTTGCGGCCAAAATGCAGGCGCCGGAGAATCTGTAGCGCCTTTCGCTTTGTGAAGGACTACAAAATGGCCAAAGCTGCTTCCGTCAAGATCAAGCTCGTGTCGACAGCTGATACTGGCTTTTTCTACGTCACCAAAAAGAACGCCCGCACCCAGACCGAGAAGCTCTCGTATCGCAAGTACGATCCGGTTGTGCGCAAGCATGTTGAATTTAAGGAAACCAAGATCAAATAGTCTGGTTCTTGTTTGATACGCCGATCAAAAGCTCCACATCATCGATGCGAGGCTTTTTTTCGCTTTGGCGCGTGGCGCAGACAGACGGCACTCAGTGCTAACAGTCTGTCAACACTTTTGGGGCAAGTGTGCGATTGGATTATATGGTGAGTGGCTGGTCCGGGGCGGCATGTCGAAGAAGCCACTCTGTACGCGTCCGGACTAACCGCCCTACGGGGCTCAGGAGTTGCGGCGGACCTGAGACGAGTCATAGGGAACCCGCGGCAGCGTCCCTATTGGGTGCCTGCCGATATTGAGGGCAATCTACTCCCAGACCGCGAAAACACAAGGCAAATCGGAGCTTTTTCGCCCACAACCTTTTGTTAACTATAAAAGATAATCCTAATGCGTCCAATTGCGTCGATCACCTATGCGGCATCGAATACCACGCGATTGCGACCTTCGCGCTTGGCGCGATAGAGCGCCGCATCGGCTCGCTTGATCAGCGATTCAGGCGTGTCGGCGGCGCTCTCATTGAACGTCACACCTGCCGAAACCGTCACCGACAGCGAACCCGGCGCGCCAACTTCAAATCCCCAGTCCGAAATCGATTGCTGTACCCGTTCAGCTACCGCCTTGGCCTGCCGGAAATCGGTGTTGGGCATTAAGACCACAAATTCCTCACCACCAAATCGGCAAGCAAGATCAATGCCTCGGATGTTTCGCTTCAAGCGAACCGCGAACTCACGGATCACCGCGTCGCCGATGTCGTTACCATGACTGTCATTGATCGCCTTGAAGTGATCGATATCCAGGATCATCAGGGCCATGTCGCGCTTGAGCTCCTGCGCCTTACCCAGCATCACCCCCAGATGGCGGTCGAAATAGCGGCGATTATAGAGCCCGGTCATGTCGTCGGTCACCGCCAGGACCATGGTATTGTTGACGCTTTGCCGAAGCTCCAGAGCATAACGGTGCCGCCGGATCTGCGTGCGCACCCGCGTCGCTAGCTCATGACGCTCCACAGGCCGCGAGATGAAGTCATTGACGCCCAGATCGAGCGCCCGCACCACTTTGGGCTTGTCGGCGGCGTCGGCTATCAGAATGATCGGCAGATTACGGGTATGCTCAAGCGTGCGCATCTGTAAGCATGCTCTCAGCGGATCAAAATCAACCAGAGACATCGTTACCAAAGCTAATTCATATTGCGCGCCAGTCACTTGGAACACCGCATCGGCCGGATTTGTTAGAATGTCGACATCATGTTCGGGCTCAAGGCAGCTCTTGATTCGCTCGGCGTGGCGGAGATCAATGTCGATAATCAGGATGGCGCCGCCGGCCGTATTGATCTTGTCCATCGCCTGCAACGCGTCCTCGACAGCAATCCGCTGTCCGGTCATCACCCTTGCTCGCAATTCATCGGTCAGTGATTTCAGGCGCACCAGGCTTTTGACGCGCGTCATTAACTGCACATCATCAACCGGTTTGGTCAGAAAGTCGTCCGCACCAACTTCAAGTCCACGCACCCGATCCGAAGACTGGTCGAAGGCAGTGATCATCAGCACCGGCACATGCTGGGTCTTGGGATTTATCTTGAGGCGCTCGCAGACTTCAAACCCGTCTATTTCGGGCATCATCACGTCGAGCAGAACAATATCGATGTCTTGGCTTTCGCAGATCGCCAAGGCCTCGGGCTCCGAGGACGCCGTCACCACATCATAATACTCAGCACTCAGCCGCGCCTCGAGCAGGCGGACATTAGTCGGAATATCATCAACGATCAGTATGCGTGCAGTCACTATCAGTTCCGAAAATCAGTTCGCTGATGGCGTCCACCAACGGTGTCGAGCGGACTGATCACGCAGAAGTCAAGGTCGGCTCTGCGCGATCAGGCCGGGCCAATGTAACGGGCAATAGTTTCCAGAAAGTGAGGCACAGAGATCGGCTTGCTGATGTATCCTTCGCAACCACCCTGCAAAATCCGCTCTTCATCGCCCTTCATGGCAAAGGCCGTCACGGCGATAACCGGAATATGCGCCAGTTCGTCGTCGTCTTTGAGCCATTTGGTCACAACCAGGCCTGATACCTCAGGCAGTTGGATGTCCATCAGGATCAGATCGGGATAATGCGCCCGCGCCAAATCAAGCGCCTCCATACCATTACGGGTCTGGATGACGACATAACCGCGCGATTCGAGCAGGTCGTTGAAGAGCTTCATATTCAGCTCATTGTCTTCAACGATCATCACTGTCTTGAGCATTGAGCCTTCCTTGCGGTGCTAGGGCACTGGCGGCACTTCGCTTTGCCGGTCGTTGCAGCTAGCATCAAAACGCTTACAAATCACCTAAAGAGCTACGCATTGCCCCGTTCAGACAAAGAGGCCTCGTCACTAGCTTCCCATGCTACTATCTGCCTGAATTATCTAGCGGAGAACCCTGACGAGCTTTTGGCCTTCATGCAGCATGCCGGCCTTAATCTAGACGCCCTGCGTAACGCGATTGGCACGCCAGCCCTGCAACTCGGGCTTGTCGACTATTTTGCATCAAACGAACCGATTCTGCTCGCACTCTGCGCGAATTCAGCAATTTCGCCCGAAAACTTCATGCGGGTATTCCATCAGATCAACTGGACGGAGTATTGATTGGCGCTCGATTGGCTCTGCCGCGACTGTCTTGAGTATAGCACAGCGGTCAATTCTTTGGATCGCTGCCCGCACTGTGGCTCGCCGTGCCTCCGCAGTCATATCGAGCTGTTCGCCTTCGCCACCGCTCACATCGATTGTGATGTCTTCGATATGCCTCGGTCGAAAAACACGACGACTCCAGCCTACGCGACAAACCGCTGAGCATTGGCGGCGGCGTCGGCGGCGCGGTCTCCACCTGCTGCTACATTGCCCGACAATCCGGCGTCCGCTTCGCCATGCCCATATTCAAGGCACGTGAACTCTTCCCCGGCGCGATCATCATCAAGCCCAACATGGCAAAATATGTCGATGTCAACCGTTAGATCCGCCGCTACATGAATACCCTAACGTCCTCGGTTGAACCAATCTCGATCGACGAAGCCTTTCTCGACTATAGACGGCACGCAATCCCTGCATAAGGCGTCGCCAGTAGTGGTATTGGCCCGGTTCGCCCGCACTGTCGAGACCGAGATAGGCCTCGGCGTCTCGATTTCTGTCAGCCACAACAAATTTCTCGCCAAGGTCGCTTCGGACCTGGACAAGCCTGCGCGGCTTTGCCGTTATCGGCCCGGCCAAAACCGTTGAATTCCTAGCATCCCAGACCGATCAGCTTGATCTATGGTGTCGGCAAGGTGTTGGCCGAAACGCTGCGCAAGGATGGTCTGATGACCATCAGACATCGGACATCGGACATCGGAATTTACCTTCTTCACCGACATGAGCAGCCTGAATGCGCTATCCACAGAACTGCTCAAGCTCACCGAGCAGCTGCCCAAACGGCTCAAGGCCAAGAATATTGTCGGCGACACGGTGGCACTTAAGTTGAAATCTGCTGCCCCCCCTGCGAGCCTGCGCACGACACTTGATGATCCCGGCCCAACTTGCCAATGTTATTTACGAGACAGGACTCTCTCTGCTTGAACGTGAAATCGACAGCACCGCTTTCCAGCTGATTCGAATCGGCGTTTCAGGTATTTGATACTGCCGATAGCGGCGACCCGGCAGATTTGCTGGAACCCGCCATCAAGGCGGCTGCAGAACGTGAAATGGATCGTGTTCGTACGCGCTTCGGCCATGAGGCAGTGGTGCGAGGCAAGCTCTATGAAAATTCGGCCGGCGCCGCCGGCCAAACCAGACGACGACCAAACCGAAGGCAAGACCAAATGACCAGCCCAATAGAAAAACTCCGCGAGTTTGGCTACGAATTGCCTGCCCCAAGGACGCTCATTGCCAGCTATATGCCGGTCAATCGCAGCGGCAACCTGCTCTATGTTTCCGGCCAGATCTCGGCCAATGACCGTGGCGTGGTAACCGGCCTGCTCGGCGACACCATGAATGTTGTTCAGGGCAGCAATGCCGCCGAACTGGCGGCGCTCAACGTCCTGTCCCAGATTGTGCACGCCGCCGGCGTCCCGCTTGAGGATATCAAGCGTATCGTCAAGGTTACGGTTCTGGTGGCCTCCACACCTAACTTCACCGAGCAGCATCTGGTGGCTAATGGCTGCTCCAACATGCTGGTCGCCATTCTGGGCGACAAGGGCAAACATGCTCGCGCTGCTTTTGGTGTAGCCTCCCTACCCTTCGGTGCTGCCATTGAAATCGAGGCGATCGTGGAGGTCTAGGCGTTACAGGATCGTCACAGTCCAGTGTTACTTGAGGCACTCAAACCACAACGAGAGCCCACACGACCGAAATCCCGTTTCCTCACCCCATCGCTCACCGCGACCTGCATGACAAGGCCGCGGACATCGTTGAAAATGGCATGGCTGCCTTTGAGGCCGCCATTGTCGGCAATTTTACTATCAAATGCGATGTGCAACTGACCACGGATGGTGTGCCTATCGTATTTCATGACGAAACGATGGAACGCCTGCTAGGCCTACCCGATGCCATCGCCGATGCGCCAAGCACGCAGGTTATTTCGACCGCCCTACTCGGCAGTGCTGCCGGCGATCGTCCGCAATGTTTCACCGACTTCCTCAGCCAGATCGCTGGCTGCGCCTTGTTCCAGATTGAACTCAAGTAGCAGCCTGATGTCACTGGCACCCAAATTCAGTCGCCAAAAGCCTCAAGGCCTATGAAGATCCTGTAACGATAGAATTATTCAGCCTAAACCTCCTAATGGCAATCCGGCAACCGCGCCCAAGCTGCTGGTGCCCTCCGGCGACCCCACAATACGGGCAGCGTTACTTTCGGCCGCCCAGCAATTGGCCATCCAGCGCAAGGCTTCGTCGGTGCACGCTACTTTTGTACCCGAAGCCGAAGCCAATGAGATCCAAGCACAAGGTTGGCTCCAGCGCGTCGATACCCAGTTCCACTGACACAACCAGGGCTATGCCGGCTTTGATGATTTCCTGGAGACCTTGTCCTCACGCAAGCGCAAGACCATCCGCCGCGAACGTCGCGACGCGCTGATCGATGAGCTCACCGTCAAATGGCTATCGGGCGCTGATCCGCAGGAGCACTGCTGGGACTCCTTTTACGAATTCTACGAGAATAACGGTTCGCGTAAATGGGGCCATCCCTACCTCAACCGTGAATTCTTCTCGCGCCTGAACCAATCCATGGCTGACTCTATCGTTCTGATGTTGGCCTATGATAGCGATGCGCCGATTGCCGGCGCCATCAATTTCGTCGGCAAGGATCGGATCTTCGGTCGCAATTGGGGCTGCATCCGCAATGTGCCATTCTCTGCACTTCGAACTCTATATACTATCAAGCTATCGAATACGCCATCACCCACAAACTGGCCGTCGTCGAAGCTGATGCGCAAGGCGATCACAAGCTGGCCCGCGGCTACGCGCCCCCTCCACAACCTATTCGGTTCACTGACTTGCCTATGCCAGCCTGCGCGCGGCGGTCGCCGATTTTCTTGAGCAGGAACGGCTAACGGTCGAGCGCAATCAGGATGTACTCAACCAGTTCGGCCCGTTCCGCAAAGGCGAACGCACCGATCGCTGATGCAATCGCGACATGATCGTCGCTTTCCCTAGGCGCTTAAGGGTTCTAAGTAGGTAGCCATGTAAGTAAGTCAGTGAACCGAATAGGTTATTGGGACATTTTCATTTTTCTGCTACAGGCAACACTGGCATTTGTGGTATTGACCGCGCTGTTCGACGCACTCCAGGCGATATGGGCATGGACGAGTTCAAATTCTATTCCGCTTCCAAACGCGCATTTGCAGCCAAAGCGCTAGACTTCTACCAGCCCGACGCACTAATCTACCGACACATCATCCCCTCATCGATGGGTAAAGGCGCCATGAGCGCTAGCACCGCAGTCAGTATCACCCTGTTCTTCATTCGCCGCTGCTTCCGCTACGTGCCGGTCACCTTTACCGGGCTGACCGTGCTTAACTTTTTCCGCTTTCATTTCTTCCAAAAGGGCCGGCCAGACATTGCGCAACCGGCAGAGTGAACTATGACTTATGATCCATCCAATATCTTTGCCAAGATTCTGCGTGGGGAAATTCCCGCTCACAAGGTGTTCGAGGATAACGTGGCCCTAGTGATGATGGATATTTTTCCCCAGTCGCGCGGCCACTGCCTGATCATTTCCAAAGCCGCCTCGCGCAATCTGCTTGATGCCGATCCGACCGTACTTTCAGCCATCATACCGCTGGTGCAGCGCGTCGCCAAGGCCGCAAAGGCAGCCACAAATGCCGACGGCGTTCGCCTGGTACAGTTCAACGAAGCGCTAGCCGGGCAGACGGTATTCCACCTGCATTTCCACGTAATCCCGGTCTATGAAGGCGTGGCATTGGGCGACCATGGCGGCGGTCAGGCTGACAGTGTCGAACTGGCCGAGCTAGCCCAACAGATTGCCGCTCATCTTTAGCGCCGCAGCTGCGGACTCGTGATCGATCACAGGGTGTGATCGATCACGAGTCCGCCCTTGAGCGTCACAATACGGTCAGAGCGCCGCGCCAGATCGTGATTATGAGTGGCGATCAGCGCCGCCGCCCCTTCATTTTTAATCAAATCAGTCAGCGCTCCGAACACGATATCGCTGGTTTCAGGATCGAGGTTACCGGTCGGTTCATCGGCTAGGATAATCTTGGGATGATTGGCCGCAGCCCTGGCAATTGCCACGCGCTGCTGCTCGCCACCCGACAGTTCTGCAGGTCGATGACTAGCTCTGGCGCCAATAGCCAACAGGTCAAGAAGCTCCATCGAACGCTTGTCGGCTTCAGCCGACGACTTGCCCGCGATTAATTGGGGTATGGAAACATTTTCGAGCGCCGTGAACTCGGGCAACAAATGATGAAATTGATAGACATAACCCACTATCGACCGACGCAACTGCGTGCAGCCCCGGTCACCAAGATGGCGGGTTTTGATCCCTATCAGCTCGACTTCGCCGCTCTGCGGGCTCTCCAGCAGCCCTGAGAGGTGCAACAGCGTCGACTTGCCAGAACCTGAGGGCGCAACCAGCGCCACTAGTTCCCCGCTCGCGATACTTAGATTGGCCGCCTCAAGCACGCGGACGATCTTGTCGCCCTTCCTGTAGTGACGATGCACATCAGTCAATACCATATGGGGCTTACTCATAACGTAGTGCCTCTACCGGATCATATTGCGCTGCGCGCCAGGCTGGATACAGCGTCGCCAGAAAGCTCAGGCCCAGCGACAGGCAAATGACGATCGCCACTTCGGTCGGATCCGTCTTGGAGGGCAGCGAGGACAGAAAAAACACCTCTGGTGGAAAGATCGCCACGCCAATCGTGTTCGACACAAAAGCGCGTAGCGGCTCGGCATTGGCTGCCACGACCAACCCCAACGCTACGCCGCTCATCGTCCCGATAACCCCTACGGTAGTGCCCGTGATCGAAAATATCCGCATGATCGCGCCACGTGTGGCTCCCATCGTGCGCAGTACAGCGATATCGGAACTTTTGTCCTTTACCAGTAGAATCAGGCTGGAAATGATATTGAACGCGGCAACCAGGATGATCATCGACAGGATCGTGAACATCACGACGCGCTCCACCTGTAGCGCCGAGAAAAACGTCTCGTTACGCTGCTGCCAGTCGGTAAGCACTAGCGATCTGGTAGACGGATCGGCCTGCAGGCGTTGACGCAACAGAATCACATCATCGGGATTGTCGATAAAAATCTCTGCTGCCGTCGCCTGATTGATCCGGTCATAGGCCGCATCGATTTCGGCGTCACTGGCCAGTGAGTCTAGCGGCCCCATGCCCGGCTTGAGCACCTCTTCAAATTTCTTGAAATAGGTCTGCGCCGACTCGAGCGGCATGTACATGAAGAAGCTATCGAATTCGACCATGCCCAGATCGAAGATCACGTTGACCGGATAAGACCGGATTTGCGGCGTCGAACCAAACGGAGTCATCATCCCATTAGGATTGATGATTTGTACCTGATCGCCCAGCGAAACGCCCAATGTCTGTGCCAGCCGATAACCGATCGCCACGCCCTTGGACTGTTCCCACTGGTCCCAGCCGCCCTGCTCGACCGAATTGTACAGCAGATTAAGCTTCTTAAGATTCTCTTCATCCATGCCGCGCACGGTTACACCAGTTGAATTGCCCCGTCCTGACGCCAAAACCTGCCCCTCGATGAAATAGACGGCAAAGCTAACGCCATCAATCTTCTCGAGCGCGGCAATAGTTTCCTTGTAGTCGGTGAATTCCCGTTCGATCGGGAATGTGGTGAAATGGCCGTTCAGGCCAAGAATCTTGGTCAGCAGTTCGGCCCGGAAGCCGTTCATTACCGACATCACTACAATTAGGGTCGCCACCCCAATCGCCACGCCGACCATGGTCAGGCTGGCGATCACTGAAATGAACGCCTCCTTGCGCTGGGCCCGCAAATAGCGACCCGCCACCATCCATTCAAAGCGCGAAAAAGCGCGCGTGCCCCTGTTCAGCGCAGGCGACGCCAGCTGGGTCAAATGTTGGTCTTTCTCTGCGATTCGATAAGGCCCTTAAGCCACACCGCCGCATCCCCGATTGGCAGCGTCTCGCGTTCGCCGGTCTTGCGGTGCTTAATCTCGGCCTCGCCAGCCTTCAGGCCGCGCGGCCCAATGATAATCTGATAGGGAATGCCGATCAGGTCAGCCGTTGTGAATTTCGCACCAGCACTTTGATTGCGATCATCATATAGCATGTCGAGGCCCGCCGCATTAAGCACACTATAAAGCGCGTCGCATATTGCATCACACGCCACATCACCTGCCTTGAGATTAATCAGCACCGCCTCGAAGGGCGCCACCGACACCGGCCAGACAATCCCCTCATCATCGTGAAACGTCTCGATCAGCGCGGGCACTAACCGGGTCGGCCCAATGCCGTAAGAGCCCATATGCACGGTAATTTCCTTGCCGTCGGGACCGGTCACAGTCGCCTTCATCGGATCAGAATATTTGGTCCCGAAGTAGAAAATATGGCCAACTTCGATCCCGCGTGCCGAAACACGGTTTTCCTTGGGCACCGATGCCTCGAATTCGGCCATGTCGACCATGTCTTCGGTGGCCGCATAATATGACGTCCAGTCCACGAAGATCGGATTGAGATCGCCCCTGAAATCGGTATCCGCCCCCGGAATCGACTTGTTCAGCAGACGCTTGTCGCAGAACACGGCGCTTTCGCCGGTGTCGGCCAAGACGATCCATTCATGGCTCAGATCGCCGCCGATCGGGCCAGCATCAGCGCGCATTGGTATTGCGGTGAGCCCCATGCGCGCATAGGTGCGCAGATAGGCCACGAACATGCGTTCATACGCCTTGACCGCATCTTCCTTGCTCAGATCGAACGAATAGGCATCCTTCATCAGGAATTCGCGGTTACGCATCGTGCCAAAGCGCGGACGCACTTCATCACGGAACTTCCACTGGATGTGGTAAAGATTGAGCGGCAGGTCCTTATAAGACTTCACGTAACTGCGGAAGATGTCGGTGATCATCTCTTCATTGGTCGGCCCATAGAGGAATTCTCGCTCGTGCCGGTCCTGAATGCGCAGCATCTCTTTGCCGTAGGCATCGTATCGACCGCTCTCGCGCCACAGGTCCGCTGACTGGATGGTAGGCATCAATAATTGCACTGCGCCGGAACGATTCTGCTCCTCCTCGATGATTTTCTGCACCTTCATCAGCACCTTGTAGCCCAAAGGGAGCCACGAATAGAGACCGGAGGCTTGCTGACGAATCATGCCAGCGCGCAGCATTAGCCGATGCGACACGATCTCCGCGTCTTTTGGAAAGTCACGCAACACTGGCAAGAAATAGCGAGACAGGCGCATGTGAACTCCCCAAAATGTCCATCGACTCAAGGCTCTTGTTGATGCCCACTCAAATCCTACTCGTCCATCCGATGCAAGCATGGAAGGCATGCAGAATCTACGTGATGATCCCGCCCCTTTGGCGTGGTATAACTAAGGCTTGGCCATCACGCATTTCCCGCTTGGCTGGGCTAGTCAGCGTGCAGGGACTGCCGACAAGCTGATGAGGGGATCATCAGCTCAATGGAGCGACGGATTCCAGCGTCATGGTATCTGACGCGCTAGGACGGCCCATTCATCGTTGTGTTCGAGTCGGCAACAGCCTTGCTAGTGCGCTGCGCTAAGCGCTCGGCGCTCTTCTGGCCATAGCCGGCCGCCAGTAGCAGCACCGACCTGCAGCTCCATCAGCCGTTCCGCGGCAAAGCCGATCATCTCACGCAGAATATCGGCGTCAGGGGTCTTCTTCATACCAGCGTGCGCAGGTTCACCATTGCATTGGTCATCGGTGATCCTTCCAGTATCAGGTTGGTGTGAGCAACCCGACCCTACCGGAAATCGGTCTATGACCACCGATCAGCTACACCAGGGTCTGGGATATGATTGGGGGGCTAGACCTCACATGAATTGTTAGGCCCTCATCAATAAAGAACAGGTGGTTACAAGCTGCCTGACGTCGACAACGTCAAGGGAGGAGCGTTGGCTATGCGCTTAAGTAGCGCGCCTAAGACCAGCGTATTGTCGAACAAACTTATTCAGCAGATCCTTGTGCCCCGCTATCGGCGGCCACTAAGGCTGATCTTCATGTTGCGCTAAAGATAGCTCATCCGACACGCTGTCGGAAAACCGCATCGCTCGCGCTAGCGGTTCCAATAGTACTGCAAAGTTTCATTGGTGAGACCCCACATCAGTAGCCCGGTCAGCACGATGGCTAGGCCCGTGGCCATCAGAATTTTTCGACCAATGCGCGGCGCAACAGGCGCACCCGGATCACTGCCGGCCACCACCTGTTCGCCGGCCTCGTGGAAGCTCTTATTGCCGATGGGCAACACAGCCACAAAGCTGATCCACCACAGGACAAAAAAGACCGCGATGACTGAACCAATCTGCATGAGATGTCCTGGGGCGTTGCAGGCGACCGAAATCTGACATTAGCAACTAGACCATCGCCCCACGGGAGCGAAAGCCGCATAGTGTCGCGGCTAGCCGATGGCCGGTCGCGACACTGTCGCTATCAGACGCGATGGACGAACACCGAGACATTGGGCTTGCGCCCCCAATAAGCGTTCACCTTATTGCGAATACCCTTGAACAGAGCCGAATTGAGCGCTTCGGTATCGCTGCGGCGCTTGGATGGCATCGATTTGAGTACGCCGACAATGGTGTCTTCTACCAATTCGCTCAGTGACCTATCTTCGGTTTCGGGCAGACCATCGATCACCAGATCAGGGCCCGACACTACCTGTCCGCTGCCATTGACGCACAGGCTCACCACAACATGGCCACCAAATGACAGCCGACGGCGGCCTTTGACACCCGATTCTTTGGGCGTGCACAACACCAGACTATCAAGATAAAGCTCGCCCGTGCGCACCTCGGCCGGGAACATCATCGTTTCAGGGAATAGACGAACCATATCCCCGTTGCGGGCCTCACACACCATGGGGATGCCAGATTCACGGCCCAGCTTGGCATGTGCCTTCAAGTGAATCGCTTCACCATGCACCGGCACCAGCACCGCCGGCTTCACCCAGCTATAGAGCTGACGCATCTCGCCGCGCCGCGGGTGCCCAGTCACATGCACCAGTCCATCATTGGTTGTAATTACCTCGACGCCCTGATCGATCAACTGGTTCTGGATATCGATTACTTCGCGCTCATTGCCCGGAATGGCCCAGGACGAGAAGATCATGCGATCGCCAGCGGCCAGTGCAATCACTGGGTGGTCGCCGCGCGCAATGCGCGCAATCGCTGCACGGGCCTCGCCCTGGTTACCGGTACAGATCAGCACGATCTTGTTGCGCGGGATTGAACGATAGGCATCTTGATCAAGCAGCGGCGGCAGGCCCTCAAGCATGCCCAGTTCGCGAGCAATGCCCATGATCCGGTGCAGTGAACGCCCAGACATCACCACCTGTCGACCAGCCTTCTCGGCCGCTCGAACGATGGAAATCACCCGGCCAACATTAGATGCAAATGTGGTCACCGCGACGCGATTGGGCGCCTCAGCGATCATCGCCGCCAGATTGCCGGCAACTTCTGCCTCACTCGGGCTTTCTCCATCCTGGAGTGCATTGGTCGAATCGCAGATCAGCGCCAGCGGCGTGGATGTATCTTCGCCAATCTTCTTGAGACGGCTCACATTAGTCGGCGCATTGCCAACCGGAGTGGGGTCAAGCTTCCAGTCGCCGGTATGCAGTATCCGGCCAATGGGCGTGGTGATCAGCAGCGCGCTCGACTCAGGGATCGAGTGCGCGACATTGATGACTTCAATCGTGAACGGCCCTAGATTGAACGGCTTGCCAGGCGCCATGATAGTCAGATCGACATTCTCGACGATCCCATCTCCGGCCCGCTTCGCCGCCAACATGGCAGCGGTAAATCGCGTCGCGAAGACCGGCTTTTCAAAACCAGGCCACAGATCAAGTACCGCACCATAATGATCTTCGTGACTGTGGGTCAGGATCAGACCCAGCACATCGTCGGCGCGTTCCTTGAGAAATTCAGGATTAGCCATGATTAATTCTATCCCTGGCAGGTCAGGCCCGCCGAAGGTCACGCCACAATCCACCACAATCCATTTACACGACTTTTCCGGGCCGAAACCGTAAGCGCCCATATTCATGCCGATCTCACCTACGCCGCCAAGTGGCACAAATATGAGTTCATCCCTTTGGGTTTTAGCCATGAGTCAGTTTAGTCCTTTCGAGCGCAACGCCGGAACGATCTTTGGTCGCCGGTCGCCTGCGCAATTGATAGTCAGCTTTGGGCGCTGGCCGTTGCCCCAAAATGCACGTCGCCTGCGGTTATCGCGATACGACGATCATCCTCGACGCGGACGATCAACCGCCCCACGTCGTCGATAGATTCAAAAATGCCCCGCAACACCTGGTCATCCTGATTGACCGCCACAGGCGCTCCGATGCCAGCGGCAAATGCCCGCCAATGCTTGAGTACGTCGCCGATTCCCCGACCGTCATTCCATAGACCGAAAACTTCCGTCCATGCGTCGCTAAGCGCCTCAAACACCTCTTCGGCGCTACACGGCACCCCAAGATCACGCAGGCTTGTCGCTGGATAGGACAAACCCTGCGGCGCCGCAATCAGATTGACCCCCAGGCCAATTGCGATCGCTTGGTGGCCATCGGGCAATTTGTTGACTTCGAGCAAAATTCCGGCCAGCTTGGCGCCATTTGCCAGCACGTCATTGGGCCATTTCAGCGCAATGCGCGACTGTCCGCCCAGATCGTTGGCGCCATTAATATCAATTCGCACTAGCCCGCCTGGCAAAATCGCCGACAGGCCCCGGCTGAGCGAAACGCCGGCCACAAATCCCAACGTTGCCAATAACGTGGGATCGCAGTCAGGCACAATCAACAACGTAGCGGCAAGATTGCCATGCGGGCTTTCCCAATGCCGGCCACGACGCCCTCTGCCCGACATCTGCTGGCGGGCCGCGAACCAGATGCCGCCAGGGTCCCCGGCGGCTGCGGCGGCAAGCGCTTCGGAATTCGTCGAGCCCACACTGTCAAAGCCACAGAGCCGATATCCGGCTGCCCGTGCCTTCGGCCCGAGCGAAAAATCGCTCACTTAAAACAGGCTTCCAGCCGCGATATGGGCAAAATTGGCTAGCGGTGCGCCAACGGTGAAATAATAGGTTACCATCAGGAAGCCGCTCAGACCCATGATGACGCTGAGCCCAGGAGGCACAGCCTCGAATTCGCCCGCAGGCTCATCAAAATACATTACCTTGATGATGCGAAGATAATAGAATGCGCTGACGGCCGAAGCTAACACACCGATCGCGGCCGGCACATAGAGCTGAGCGTCGATTGCTGCGAGGAATGCATGCCATTTGGCAAAGAATCCAGCCAGCGGCGGCATGCCGATCAGCGAGAACATAGTGATCGCCATAATCGCCGCCACGAATGGCCGCTTCTGCGCCACACCGGCCAAATCAGCGATATTCTCGACATAGTCTCCATTGGTCCGCAGCGACAGAACGCAGGCAAACAGACCAATAGTCATGATCACATAGACCGCCATGTAGATAGCAACGCCTTCAACGCCGACCTGGGTGCCTGAGGACAGGCCGACCAAGGCAAAGCCCACATGACCAATCGACGAATAGGCAATCAGGCGCTTGAGCGATTTCTGACCGATGGCAGCGAAGGCCGCCAGCACCATCGAGGCGATCGACAGGAAGATAACAATTTGCTGCCAGTCATGCGTGATGCCCTGGAATGTATCCATCACTAGCCGCACCATAAGCGTCATCGCCGCTACCTTGGACGCTGTGGCAAAAAACGCCGTCACCGGGGTCGGCGCACCTTCATAAACGTCGGGTGTCCACATATGGAACGGCACCGCCGAAATCTTGAAGGCGATACTGGCCAGCAGGAACACCACGCCGAAGATCAGGCCAATCGAACGGCCCTCCGTAGCGATCGCCAGCACGATTTCCTGCAGATTAGTGTGGCCGGTAAAACCATAGATCAGCGATGCGCCGTAGAGCAGCATGCCAGAGGACAATGCGCCCAGAACAAAATACTTCAGGCCGGCTTCGGTGGCCTTGCTATCATCACGCTTGATGGCCGCCAGCACATAGAGCGATAGCGACTGCAGCTCGAGGCCAACATAAAGGCTCATCAGATCATTGGCCGAAACCATTATCATCATGCCCAGCGTCGCCAGTAATACGAGAATGGAGTATTCGAATTTGTGAGTGCCGTTCTCTTTGGTGCGCGGCAATGCCAGCAACAGCGAGAACACCGAACCACCCAGCACTAGCACCTTCATGTAGCGGGCGAAACTGTCGGCAATGAACACGCCATTAAACAGAATGCCTTCGGCGGGCGCGAACAACACTAACGCGCCAACCACTAGCAGCAGTAGGACGGCGCCGTAGGACACAAAGAGCGAGCGCTCCTTGTTGATGACCGCACCAACAACCAGCAACACCCCTGCACCCAGGGCCAACAGCATTTCCGGATAAGCGGGAGCCAGGCTCGCGAAATCGATAATGTCTGAGTTCACGGGACTCTCCTAGTGAGCAGCAAGCTCGGCCGCGGGCGCTTCCGCGCCAGCAACAGGTTCGGCATAAGCAAGCGGTGCCTGCGCGTTAGCCAGTGAGGCAGGATCAAGCCCGGTCGAGACGGCATAGTGCGACACCAGATTATTGACCGCCGCAGCGGTCATATCCAAGATTGGCGCCGGGTAGAAACCAAGGATGACGGTCAGCACAATCAGCGGGTACAGTATGATCTTTTCACGTAGATCAAGATCGAGAATACCCTTCAGGCTCTCCTTGGTCAGCGCACCAAAGATCACGCGGCGATAGAGCCACAACGCGTAGCAGGCCGAAAAGATCACGCCAAACGCAGCGCCAAAGGCCACCCAAGTATTGACCTGGAACACCCCGATCAAGATGAGAAACTCACCGACAAACCCCGATGTCCCGGGCAGTCCCACATTGGCCATGGTGAATACCATGAACGCCAAGGCGTAGAGCGGCATGCGCTCGACCAGACCGCCATAGGCAGCGATATCGCGGGTGTGCATACGGTCGTAGATGACACCCACACACAGGAATAGCGCACCCGACACAATACCGTGCGAAATCATCTGAAACATGGCACCCTGAATGCTTAAGGCATTGCCGGCGAAGATGCCTATGGTCACAAAGCCCATATGGGCGACCGACGAATAGGCAATCAGCTTCTTCATGTCGGTCTGCACCAAAGCCATCAGCGACGTCACGATGATCGCGGCGACAGACAGGAAGAAGATGATATTGGCAAACTGCTCCGAAGCGTCGGGGAACATGGGCAGACTGAACCGCAGAAAGCCATAGCCACCCAGCTTGAGCAGAATTGCCGCCAGGATCACCGACCCAGCTGTCGGCGCCTGCACGTGAGCCTCGGGCAACCAGCGATGGAACGGCCACATTGGCATCTTGATCGCTAGCGACGCGAAGAACGCCCACCACAGCCATGGCTGCCAAGACTGCGGGAACTCATAGGTCAGCAGCCTGGCAATATCGGTCGTGCCGCCACTCCAATACATCGCCATTATGGCCAGCAGCATCAGCACCGAGCCAGTGAAGGTATAAAAGAAGAACTTGTAGCTAGCCTGGATGCGGGCCGCACCACCCCAGATACCGATGATCAGGAACATTGGCAGCAATGTGCCCTCGAAGAACACGTAGAACATCGCCAGATCGAGCGTGGTGAACACCCCGACTATCAGTGTTTCCAGGATCAGGAACATAACCATGTATTCCTTGACCCGGCTCTCCACGTTCCAGCTCGCCAGAATGGCAAACGGCATTAGCAATGCCGTCAGAACCACAAACAGCACTGAAATGCCGTCGACCCCGACGCGGTAACCGATGGTGTCTCCAATCCAGGCATAGTTCACCACGAACTGGAAGCCTGCATTGGATGGATCGAAAGCCTGCCACATCACCAGAGACAGCACGAGGACGATCGCCGTCACCGCAAAGGTGGCCCAGCGAACGGCCTCGAGCGCCGTCTTCGGCATACACAGGATCACCGCCGCGCCGACCATCGGCAACCAGGTAAGGACCGTAAGGATGGTGTTATCGAAGTTCATCAGATTAGTGCCCCGGCTACAATAGCCCAGGTCAGCAGTGCCGCAATGCCGATCAGCATGGCGAATGCATAGTGATAGAGGTAGCCAGATTGGAGCTTGGTGACCCAACCAGTCATATTCTGCACCCAGCGGCCAAGGCCTTCGGTAATCTTGTCATCGATAAGCCAATCATCAAAGCCCTTCCAAAAAGCGCGTCCGATCCACAGAGCCGGCTTGACGAAAATCGTGTCGTAAATCTCGTCGAAGTACCATTTATTGAGCAGGAACTGGTACAGGCCCGGATTGGTCGCAACCATGCGGCCTGGCATTTCAGGCCGACGGATATACATGAAGTATGCCGCCACAAAACCAAGCACCATGGCGACCGTCGCACTCCACTTCACCCAAATCGGCACGTGGTGCGCAGCCTCGATTATTTCGTGGTCAACCACGACGGCGCCGGCGAAGAAGTGCTCAATATGCGCCACATCGTGGAAGAACATCGAATAAAACACCGCGCCGGCCAGCACCGCGCCTACACCCAGCATATAGAGCGGCATCAACATTACATTAGGCGCTTCATGGGCATGGTCATAGGCCGAACCATGGTCATCATGTGCGTCATGGGCTGCATGATCATCGTGACTATGGACTGCCGGACGCGGCTTGCCGTGGAACGTAAGGTGAATCAGGCGCCACGAGTAAAAGCTCGTGAATAGCGCCGCAATCACCAGCATCCAGAATGCGAACATGCCCGTGTTACCACCAACGGCGTAGGACGCCTCAATGATGGAGTCCTTGGAGAAGAAGCCAGAAAAACCCAGCCACTCGCTACCCGGGATGCCCACGCCAGTCAGCGCTAGGGTGCCGATCAGCATCATCGCATAGGTCACCGGAATCTTGTGGCGCAGGCCACCCATATTCCGCATGTCCTGCTCATGATGCATGGCGTGGATCACCGTGCCTGCGCCGAGGAATAACAGTGCCTTGAAGAAAGCATGGGTGAGTAGGTGGAACACGCCGGCTGAATATGCCCCCGCCCCCAGCGCCACGAACATATAGCCCAACTGCGAACAGGTCGAATAGGCGATCACCCGCTTGATGTCGTTCTGCACCAGACCGACCGTCGCCGCAAAGAAGGCGGTAATCGCACCGATCACCAGAATAACCTCCATGGCAGTCGGTGACGTCTCGAACAGCGGCGACAGACGCGCCACCATAAACACACCGGCCGTCACCATGGTCGCCGCGTGGATCAGTGCCGACACCGGCGTCGGGCCTTCCATCGCGTCCGGCAGCCAGGTGTGCAGCAGGAATTGCGCCGATTTCCCCATGGCGCCCATGAACAGCAACAGACAGACCACTGTCATAGCGTCGAGCTGCCAGCCAAGGAACTGCATGATTGGCAAACCGGAAGTAGCAAAGCCCTCGGCCGCATGGAATACCCCGTCAAAGTCAATATGGCCCAGCACCATGAAAGCGCCGAAAATGCCTAGGGAAAAACCAAAGTCACCGACGCGGTTGACAACAAAGGCCTTCATTGCCGCAGCTGTCGCTGATGGCTTGGTGTACCAGAAGCCGATCAGCAGATAGGACGCCAGTCCCACACCTTCCCAACCGAAGAACATCTGCAGAAAATTGTCAGCCGTCACTAGCATTAGCATGGCAAAGGTGAACAGCGATAGGTAGGCAAAGAATCGGCTGCGATGCACATCGTCGGCCATGTAGCCGATCGAATAGACATGCACCACGCTCGAGACGGTGTTGACGACCATCAACATGATGGCGGTCAGCGTATCCACACGCAGCACCCAGCGCAGGTCCATGTCGCCCACCTGAATCCAGCGCATCAGCTCGATCTTGAGGACTGCGGTATCGCCATTGATCTCGGCGCCCATTAGTCCACCGCCAAAGGCGACGGGCAGAAAGACAATCCAGCTCAGCAGCGCCGAAACGATCAGCAGACCGGTCGTGATATACTCACTGTTCCGGTGGCTAATGCTACGCCCCAGCAGACCGGCAACAAGCGCACCAATGAGGGGTAGGAAAACAATCGCTTGGATCATAGCGGCGGTTCTTAGCCCTTCATCATGTTGACGTCTTCAACCGCGATAGACCCGCGATTGCGATAGAAAATGACCAGAATGGCCAGCCCAATAGCCGATTCAGAAGCCGCCACAGTCAGGATCAGCAGCGCGAAGATCTGACCCTGAAGGTCATTGAGCTGCGCGCTGAACGCGACGAAATTTAAATTGACCGATAGCAGAATCAATTCCACCGACATCAGAATGACGACGATATTCTTGCGGTTTATAAAGATACCGAACACGCCCAACGTGAACAGAATGGCTCCAACGGTCAGGTAGTGACCGAGCTCGATTCCGATGCCCATATTTGTCCCCTACAGCCCTTGACCGCTTTTGACTTTGACGACTTCCAGCGTTTCGGATGGACGACGCCCAACCTGCTTGATCGGATCCTGCCGCTTGACATTGCTCTTGTGCCGCAGCGTGAGCACGATGGCACCAATCATGGCCACCAGCAGCACCGCCGCCGCGCTCTGGAACAGAAACACATAGCGCGTATACAGCACTTGGCCGATGGCCCGAATATTGTCCACGCCATCCATTGGCAACACTGCCGCGCTGGTCACTTCAGGCGAAACCACAAAGCTCCCGGCCACCATCAGCAGCTCGAGCAGAAAGATAATGCCGACCACCACACCGATTGGCGCATGTTGGAGGAAACCCTGCCGCAATGAGGCAAAGTCAACGTCCAGCATCATCACCACGAACAGGAATAGCACGGCCACGGCGCCGACATAAACCACGATCAGGATCAACGCGAGAAATTCGGCGCCGGCCAGCATGAACAGGCCCGACGCATTAAAAAACGTTAGAATCAGAAATAGTACAGCATGCACCGGGTTCTTGGCCGAGATGACCATGAATGCCGAACCCACAGCGATGATCGCGAACAAGTAGAAGAAGAATAGTGGAAGTGTCATACTCTTTCCTCTCAGCGATACGGTGCGTCGGCGGACAGATTAGCAGCGATTTCACGCTCCCAGCGATCGCCGTTTGCGAGCAGCTTCTCCTTGGAGAAATACAACTCCTCACGCGTTTCAGTCGCAAACTCAAAATTCGGCCCTTCCACGATCGCGTCGACTGGGCAGGCTTCCTGGCAAAAGCCACAATAGATGCACTTCACCATGTCGATATCGTAGCGGGTGGTGCGGCGCGTGCCGTCATTCTGGCGTGGCCCTGCCTCGATGGTAATGGCCTGCGCGGGGCAGATCGCCTCACACAGCTTGCAGGCAATGCAGCGCTCTTCGCCATTGGGATAGCGACGCAGCGCATGTTCACCTCGGAACCGAGGGCTCGCATGCCCTTTTTCGAAGGGATAGTTGATGGTGGGCTTGGGCGAGAAAAAATACCGCATAGTCAAGCCGAAAGCCCTGACCAGCTCGGTAAGGAGCAGTATATTGACGAGCTGGGTGGCGCGCATCAAGCCATCCCTCC
Source organism: Candidatus Devosia symbiotica (assembly GCA_025050575.1). Classification (GTDB taxonomy): domain Bacteria; phylum Pseudomonadota; class Alphaproteobacteria; order Rhizobiales; family Devosiaceae; genus Devosia; species Devosia symbiotica. The sequence continues at coordinate 9,856 of JALBVE010000017.1, read as the reverse complement.
ATGCCAGCCACAGCCGGTGAGCTGAAGCACAAAAGCAACAATAATGACCATGCCAAATGACAGCGGTAGGAACAGCTTCCAGCCAATCCGCATTAATTGATCGTAGCGGTAACGCGGCACGATAGTCTTGGCCATGGCGAACATGAAGAATACCAGGCTTAGCTTAACCACAAACCACACCACACCCGGGATCCAGATAAATGGCAGCAGATCGATCGGCGACGTCCAGCCCCCCAGGAACAAGATGGTGATCATCGCACACATTAGCAGGATCGAGATGTACTCGCCCAGCATGAACAACATGTATGGCGTTGCTGAATATTCGGTCATGAATCCGGCGACCAGTTCAGACTCGCCTTCGGCAAAATCGAATGGCGGGCGATTGGTCTCAGCTAGCGCCGAGATGTAAAAGATTACAAACATCGGGAACAGCGGCAGCCAAAACCAGTTCAGAAACGTCAGCTGCGGCAAGCCGATCATGTTGGCCAGCCCCATCTCCTGCTGTGCAGTCACGATATCGCTCAGGTTCAGCGAACCCACGCATAGCAACACGGTAATGATCACCAGCCCGATCGACACCTCATAGGACACCATCTGCGCCGCCGCACGAAGCGAACCCAGAAAGGGATATTTGGAATTGGAGGCCCAACCGCCAATAATCACGCCATATACACCGAGCGACGAGATGGCCAACAGGTACAGAATACCCAGATTGATGTCGGCAATCGCCAAGCCGGGCTCAAGCGGCACTACTACCCAACCAGTCAGCGCCAGCGTGGCAGTCAGCAATGGCGCCAGCAAGAACAGTATCTTGTCAGCTCCGCCGGGAATGATAGGTTCTTTCAGTGCAAACTTGATCAGATCGGCAAAACTCTGCAGCAGGCCGAACGGACCAACCACATTGGGACCACGGCGCATTTGAACCGCTGCCCAGATCTTGCGTTCTGCTAGAAGGATGAATGCGGTGAAGACCAGCAGCGACACGAGCAACAGTAGCGCTTTGTAGACAAAGCCAACCTGCATACCCCAGCCAAGGACTGGAATGCCAAGTAAATAATCGAGGGCAGCAAGAATAAAGTCCATTGTGCTCTCCCTACTCCGCGGCCTGCCGGAGACCGACTGCGATAGCGGCGCATTCACCCATGACGGTTGAAGCGCGGGCGATTGGATTGCTGAGATAGAAATCAGCGATGGCAGAGCCGAACGGCGCCGACTTGGTCTTGATGACGGCTTTGGCCAGCTTGGCCGTATCAGCCACCGTGCCGGATGCGATCTGATCAACCCGCGCCAAATGCGGGTATTCTATATAGATAGCCGCGCGCAACTGGATCAGCGAATTGAATGGCAGGGGTTTGCCCATGACACCCGACAAGGCCCGGATAATGGCCCAGTCTTCCTTAGCCTCGCCTGGCGGGAATACGGCACGGTTCGTCACCTGCACACGGCCCTCTGTATTAACGTAAGTACCTGATTTCTCGGTATATGTCGCCGCTGGCAGGATCACGTCGGCACGGTGCGCCCCGGCATCGCCATGTGATCCGATATAGACAACGAAGGCCTTGCCTGTGGCAGCCATATTATATTCGTCTGCGCCGAGCATGAACAGGACATCGAGTTCGCCCTTGCCAGCCAGCGCGATCTGGTCCGCCGAGCATACACCGCCATCATGGGGCACAAAGCCAATATCAAGTCCGCCCACACGGCTGGCCGCATTGTGCAGCAGTGCAAAGCCATTCCAGCCTTCAGCGACAGCCTTGCTGGCGGTTGCCAGCTTGGCAGCCAGCGCGATGGTATCGCGGCCGACCTGCTTGCCCAGCTTGGCATGCGATACGGCACCCTCGCCAACGATAATCAGTGGCCGCTCTGCCTTGGCCAGCACATCGGCAAACGGCCCTTTGCCCGCAGCCAATTCCGCCAGAGTCTCAAAGCCTTCTCCAAGATAGCTGTATTCATAGGTGAACTCAGCCCGCTCGCCGATCACGGCGATCGGCAGGCCCTTAGCGCGCCAGGTCTTGCGGATGCGCGCATTGATTAACGCCGCCTCGCGACGCGGATTGGCGCCGATAATGACGATGGCATCAGCTTCTTCAATCCCGGCAATGGTCGGATTGAACACATAGGCCGAGCGCGGCATTGACGGATCAATGCCCGACATTACTGGGCGCACATCAGTCATACCCGAACCGACCGAAGCCAGTAGGCTCTTGAGCGCATACATTTCTTCAACTGCCGCCAGATCGCCGGCAATCGCGCCAACCTTGCTGCCGGCCTTCTTGACGCGTGCTGCGACGGTCGCTAGTGCCTCATCCCAGCTCGCGGCCTGCAACTTGCCACCCTTGCGCACATAGGGGCGATCAAGGCGTTGGCTCTTTAGGCCATCCCAGATGAACCGGGTCTTGTCGGAAATCCACTCTTCGTTGATCGCATCGTTGACGCGTGGAAGAATGCGGACAACTTCGCGTCCGCGACTGTCGACCCGGATATTGGAACCAACCGCGTCCATTATGTCGATCGATTCTGTTTTGGTGACTTCCCAAGGACGAGCATTAAACGCATAGGGCTTGGAGGTCAGCGCGCCTACCGGGCACAAATCGATCACATTGCCCTGTAACTCGCTGCTCAACGCCTTTTCGAGATAGGTCGTGATCTCAGCATCTTCTCCGCGACCCAACAGACCCATTTCGGCTATGCCGGCCACTTCAGTGGTGAAGCGGACACAACGCGTGCAGTGAATGCAGCGGTTCATCGAGGTTTTGACTAGCAGTCCAATATACTTGTCTTCGACGGCACGCTTGTTCTCGGCAAACCGGTTCTTGTCGACACCATAGGCCATGGCCTGGTCTTGCAGATCGCACTCGCCGCCCTGATCGCAGATCGGGCAATCGAGCGGATGGTTGATCAGCAGAAACTCCATCACGCCTTCGCGGGCCTTCTTGACCATAGGCGTGTTGGTGAACATTTCGGGCGGTTCACCATTAGGGCCCGGACGCATATCCTTGATCGTCATAGCGCAGCTCGGCTGCGGCTTTGGCGGCCCGCCCTTGACCTCAACCAGGCACATCCGGCAATTGCCCGCCACCGACAGACGCTCATGATAGCAAAAGCGCGGGATTTCCGCGCCCGCGGCCTCCGCCGCCTGCATCAGCGTGTAGTAGTCGGGAACTTCGATGAGCTGGCCGTTAACTTTGATACTTGCCATCAGCCTACTCCGCCGCCATCGACGGCACGGCGCCGTCGCTAGTGGATGAATATGTGTACTGGTCAATCCGCTCTTCGAGCACGTGACGGAAATTGCGGATCAGGCCCTGGATTGGCCAAGCCGCAGCGTCGCCCAGGGCACAGATGGTGTGCCCCTCGATCTGCTTGGTAACCTCAAAAAGCATGTCGATTTCGCGCTTCTGGGCACGGCCTTCGACCATGCGTTCCATTACGCGCATCATCCAACCGGTGCCTTCACGGCACGGCGTGCACTGGCCGCAGCTTTCGTGCTTGTAGAAGGCCGATAAGCGCCAAATGGCTTTAATGATATCGGTCTGCTTGTCCATCACGATTATGGCGGCAGTGCCCAGCGACGAACCGGCTTCCTTGAGACCATCAAAATCGACGATTACGTTCTGGATTTTCTCGCCTGGCACGCAGGGTACTGATGCGCCCCCCGGAATGACGGCCAGCAAATTGTCCCAGCCCCCGCGAATGCCGCCGCAGTGCTTTTCGATGATGTCCTTGAAGCTTTCACCCATAGCTTCTTCGAAAGTCGCCGGCTTGTTCACATGGCCCGATACACACATCAGCTTCGTGCCGGTATTGTTGGCGCGGCCAATGGAAGCGAACCAAGCGCCCGAACGGCGCAGGATTTCGGGCACAACGGCGATCGACTCGACATTGTTCACTGTCGTTGGATTGCCGTAGACGCCCATGCCCGCTGGGAATGGTGGCTTCAGACGCGGCTGGCCCTTCTTGCCTTCCAGTGATTCCATCAATGCGGTTTCTTCACCGCAGATGTAGGCGCCGGCGCCGTGATGGATGATAATGTCCAAATCCCAACCGTGAATGTTGTCCTTTCCGATTAACTTGGCCTCATAGGCCTCTTCAACGGCGCGTTCGAGATGCTGGCGCTCACGGATGAACTCGCCCCGAACATAGATAAAGGCAAGATGGGCATCCATAGCGCGGGCCGCCAACAAGCACCCCTCCACCAGATGGTGCGGGTCATGCCGTAGAATATCGCGATCCTTGCACGTGCCCGGCTCAGACTCGTCCGCATTAACCAGGAGATAATGCGGACGGCCATCATTAACCTTAGACATGAAGGTCCACTTCAGCGCCGTTGGGAAACCTGCGCCGCCGCGGCCCCGAAGCCCCGAAGCCTTGATTTCATTGGTAATCCAGTCCTGCCCGGACTCGATGAACTCCTTGGTGCCAACCCAAGCACCGCGTTCACGCGCGCCAGCCAGCGTCCGGTCGTGTTGACCGTACAGATTAGTAAAAATGCGATCTTTATCAGCGAGCACTATTCACACTCCTATCGCAGCTTCTTCCCGAAGACGCGGACATATTCTGCCTCGCCACCCTTGGCGAGAGCGGCGGCTTGCTTAATCCAGTCGTCACGGGTGATGCGGCCTTTGAAGTTAAGAGCATCGTCCACCTTGGTAATCTCATCAGCCGTGAACGCGGCAATCTGGCTCCACTGGATGATACCCAGTGCGTTCAGTTTGCCCTCAAGCACCGGGCTGACACCCGAAATCAGCTTGAGGTCATCGGCAGCACCGGCAGGCGCCGTAAACAGCGTTCCTTTATCGGCCTTCTTGGTCACAGGTTTCGCCGTCGGCACTTTCCCAGAGACCTTGCCGCCATCAACTTTTCCGGCAGCAGATTCTACACCAGTCGCCTTTGGACGCACGGCCTTATTCGGCTCGCTATTGGCCTTGGCCGCCACGTCAGCAGCTTTACGCTCAAATTCTGCCTTTGCTGTAGGAATCGTTGTAGCCTTGGGCGTGCCCTTGATTGCCGGAGTCGATTCCGCGCTGACAGCCTTGGGCTTTGCTGCAGTCGTCGGCGCTGATGCAACCGCTGGCGCCGCCGCAACAACTGCTTCCGGCGGCGCAGGCGGGATAAACTTTTCGCGCTTCGCGGTCGGCTTGACCAGCAGCGTCGTCTGGCCTCCTTCGGCCGCGGAATACAATCGGCCAATCTGTGGGCCTGGTTTGATCGTGTCGCCCTTGCCGACAGCAAAGGCATCAACGATCGCTTCAAAGCGTTCGGCCGTTAAGTCTTCATAGGTATCGTGGTGGATGGTGATCATGGGCGCATTCACACACGCTCCAGCACATTCCACCTCTTCCCAGCTCATCGTGCCATCGGCATTCAGGTGATGGGGATCGTGATGGATCTTGCTCTTGCAGATTGCAATCAGATCACCCGCCCCGCGCAACATGCACGGGGTCGTACCGCACACCTGAATATGGGCGCGGCTACCGACTGGCTGCAACTGGAACTGGGTGTAGAACGTCGCCACTTCCAGCACGCGGATATAGGCCATACCCAGCATGTCCGCGATCGTTTCGATCGTGGCTCTGCTGACCCAGCCATCCTGGTCCTGTGCCCGCATCAGTAGCGGAATCACGGCAGACTGCTGTCGACCAGCTGGGTACAGGGCGATCATCCATTCCGCCCACTTGGCGTTTTCAGCACTAAATGCGAACGACGCCGGTTGAACCGACTCGTCAGCTAGGCGACGCGCAACCATCAGCGATCAATCTCTCCGAACACGATATCAAGCGAACCAAGGATGGCCGAGACGTCAGCCAGCATATGGCCGCGACACAAGAAATCCATGGCCGACAAATGCGCAAAACCCGGCGCGCGGATTTTGCAACGGTATGGCTTATTGGAGCCATCGCTGACCAGATAAACGCCAAACTCTCCCTTTGGCGCCTCCACACAGGCGTACACTTCGCCGGCAGGAACCTTGTAGCCTTCAGTGTAGAGTTTGAAATGATGGATCAATGCTTCCATCGATTGCTTCATTTCGCTCCGCTGCGGCGGCACGACCCTGCCATCAAGCGAAGACACGGGGCCCTTGCCGTCTGGTGAGTTCAGCTTGTCCACGCATTGCTTCATGATCCGCGTCGACTGCCGCATTTCTTCCATCCGGATCAGATAGCGGTCAAAGCAATCGCCGCTCTTGCCGATTGGAACGTCAAATTCCATCTCGTCATAGCATTCATAAGGCTGGCTCTTGCGCAGATCCCAGGCAGCGCCCGAGCCGCGCACCATCACGCCCGAAAAACCCCAATTCCACGCGTCTTCCAGCTTCACTACGCCGATATCGACGTTGCGCTGCTTAAAGATGCGGCTTTCGGTCAAAAGGGTATCAATATCGGCGAGCGCCTTTGGGAAAGTCTCGCAGAACGTTCCAATATCATCGATCAGGGTCTGCGGCAGGTCCTGATGCACACCACCGGGACGGAAATAGGTAGCGTGCATGCGCGCGCCTGAAGCGCGCTCATAAAACACCATCAGTTTTTCGCGCTGTTCAAAGCCCCACAATGGCGGCGTCAGTGCGCCAACGTCCATGGCCTGCGTGGTAACGTTCATCAGATGTGCCAGCAGTCGCCCAATTTCCGAATACAGCACGCGGATCAGTTGGCCACGGCGCGGCACTTCCAGACCTAGCAGCTTCTCGACGGCTAGAGCAAACGCGTGCTCCTGGTTCATCGGCGCCACATAGTCCAGGCGATCAAAATAGGGAACGGCCTGCAAATAAGTCTTGGACTCAATCAGCTTTTCGGTGCCGCGATGCAGCAAGCCAATATGCGGATCGACCCGTTCGACGATTTCACCATCGAGTTCCAGAATCAATCGCAGCACACCATGCGCAGAAGGGTGAACCGGGCCGAAATTGATGGTAAAATTACGGACTTTGGCTTCAACGGTCATTGTTTGGCCTTCTCGTCACCGGGCAACACATAGTCTGTACCCTCCCAAGGCGACAAATAGTCAAAGGTGCGGAATTCCTGCATCAACTGCACGGGCTCATAGACCACCCGCTTGCGCTCTTCATCATAACGCACCTGAACAAAGCCGCTGACCGGGAAATCCTTCCGCAGCGGATGGCCGTCAAAGCCGTAATCGGTCAGAATCCGGCGCAAATCCTGGTGGCCAGAGAACAACACCCCATACAGATCATAGGTTTCACGTTCGAACCAGTCCGCACCGCGAAACACACCAGTAATGCTCGGCACCGGCGTCACGTCGTCGGCACTCAGTTTCACTCGAATACGATGGTTCAGATAGGGACTCATAAAGTGGTAGACCACGTCAAAACGCAGATCGCGTTCTGGATAGTCCGCACCGCAGACATCCACAAAGCTGACAAAGCGACATCGCGGATCGTCGCGCAGGAAATTTGCCACGGAAACGATCGAATCGCGTTCTACAGTCAGCGTCAGTTCGTCAAAGGCCACTACCTGTTCAATGACCGCAGCGCCCAGAGCGCCAGCAATGTGCTGGCCAAGGTCCACAAGCGGATCAACCTGGATGGCTTCATCCATTTTTTGCGATCCTATCGTTCGATGGTGCCGATGCGGCGAATCTTCTTCTGCAGCAGCAAAATGCCATAGAGAAGCGCCTCAGCGGTCGGAGGGCAGCCAGGCACATAGATGTCAACCGGCAACACACGATCACAACCACGCACCACCGAATATGAATAGTGATAGTAGCCGCCACCATTGGCGCAGCTACCCATCGAGATAACATAGCGCGGCTCAGGCATCTGATCGTAGACCTTGCGCAGCGCCGGCGCCATCTTGTTGGTCAGGGTCCCGGCAACGATCAACAGGTCGGACTGGCGCGGTGAGGCGCGCGGCGCAGTACCAAAACGCTCAATGTCGTAACGTGGCATCGACATCTGCATCATTTCGACGGCGCAGCACGCCAGACCCGTCTGCATCCACATCAGCGAACCGGTACGCGCCCAGTTCACCAGTTGCGACACGGTAGAAACCAGAAAGCCTTTGTCGGCTAATTCGTCAGTCATATCGGTGAAAAAAGGACCGCCGGCGCCAGCGGTCTGTTGAGTGCGTGGATCGATGAGGCCGGTTGGGCGCGGCGCGACAAGCGTTTCGTTATCGCTCAATCCCATTCCAGTGCCCCTTTGCGCCATTCATAAACAAAGCCAATCATCAGCACCGCCAAGAAAATCATCATCGACCAGAAGCCGAACCAGCCAACATCGCGGAACGCCACTGCCCAGGGAAACAGGAACGCCACCTCAAGATCAAAAATCATGAACAGAATCGAGACGAGATAGAATCGTACGTCGAATTTCATGCGCGCATCATCAAAAGCATCGAAACCGGCCTCAAAGGCTGAGACCTTTTCTGGATCCGAATTTTTAACGGCAACGATGAAAGGAATCACCAACAGGGCCAGAACGATTACGGCAGACAGGCCAAGGAAGATAATTATGGGCAGATAGTCGCTGAGCAAATCAGTCATGCGGCAGCCTGTTTTTTTAGTCCAGTCGGGCGACCGGCGTCATGTGAGCAGAGCAAGCAATTGAGGCTAGCGAACCGACACGATAGATAATGGCTTGGGCTTAGATCTTTGGCTATCCGGTTTCAAGGGAAAGAAAATATGACAAATAAATTCATATATATATATCTAAGTCCCGCCAGTGTTTAGGATACGGGCGACTTTGAACTAGTAGTGACCACAAATCGCAGACTGCGTCGGCGGCAAACAGTGAGGGCTAATTCACTCCACCATAATCGCCTGCGCGCAGGCGTGAAAAGGGGTCCCACTGCGGCAGAACCCTTTTCAAAGCAAAACGGAGAACCGCAGAGCGGTTCGCCGAATTGGGTTTGCAAGACGCTAAGTCAGGAGGGCGACGAGCCGCCCTGCCCGATTGCAAGTCTTAGAAGTGGCAGAATACGCCAACGGTTGCCTTGGCACCGTCGAAGAACTGGTCGCCAGGAGCGGCCGAGAAATCGCCAAGGCCGAGGATTTCACCACGAACCGACATAGCGTCGGTCATAGCAACTTCAACACCACCGCCGATTGCGTAGATATTGTCGGTCGAGCCCGAACGGCTGGTGATGCCAACACCGCTGGCAGCATAGACCATGACCTGATCGGTCACAACTGTGCCAACACGAGCCAGCGCCAGGAACATGCTAGCATCGTTGCCGCTCTGGAACACATAGTCGCCCTGAACTTCAAGGCCGAGTAGGATCGGATCGTAAGTGATGAAGTTGACGCCGATAGCGCCACCAACAGAAAACTGCGACGTGCTAACATCAAGGTTGGTCAGGCCGTTTCCGTTGGTGAACACGCCACCAACGTTAACGCCTGCATACAGACCTTCCCAACCAAAGCTAGCAGCTTCGTATATTGGCATTGGGGTGGTCGGGGTAACCAGATCGGCTGCCTGAGCACCGCCAACGAGAAGTGCGGCAGCAGCCACACTGAGAGAAAGTGAACGTACAAACATATCTTGCACTCCCATAGAGTTAACCGTAGTCGACCATTAGATGCATCACCACAACGCGTGTGACAAGCCTCTGCCCAAACAAATCAGACAGTGCGGATAACATTCCATGACCATTTTGGGGGGGGTGTTGCGCCAATGTCGCGCATTTGGTTCAATTTGATACAATTCCTACCCACGCGCGCCAAACGATGCGGGGCCAATGGTAGTTATGCCTGAGTCGTGCCGTCAAGCCACACCTTCGCCATAATTGCGCGATGCCAAGGACAAGAACTGCCCGGAAGCGGTTAGCGCCGACAGCACATGATTGCCGTCTGTTATCAAGCAAAAGCCGAACAGTTCCGAGCATTGACAATAAAATGCAGC
>JALBVE010000016.1 GCA_025050575.1 Candidatus Devosia symbiotica | reverse complement strand
CTATTGCAGCGTGACGATCTTGTATTGCTCACCGGCCACAACTGGGTCGCCGGGATAAAGGTCGTTGATGATGTAGAATAGCTCGGTGCCGCGACTGAGAGCGCTCATCTGTTTGGCCAATGAATCGGCGGTGTCGCCTGATTTGGCTGTGACAATGCGGATCGCGACCTTGCGGATGCTGGCCAGATCCCTATCCGTGGTGCGACGAAAGCTTTCCAATGTCGCGGCAGCGCCCTGGGCGAAGCGACTGGCGTCGGACTTGGCGGCAAAGATGAAGCGATAGACCTGATTATCTAGCCGCATCACCGAGACGCGGAAGAACCATTGGTCGGTCTTGGCCAGACCAGAGGCCATGTCGATGCCGTTGTGATTCTGGCTGATGACACTGTCGGTCTTGAGCCCGGCGATCCAGCCCGATTTCAGATAATCGGTCAGCGCCACATTGGGCTGCACATCGGCGCTGTCAAAGCGCATGGCTTCGCCGTCTCCTGCCACACCGACCACGGCACTTTGTGCGGTCTGTAAGACATAGCTCTGGGGTACGGTGAAGGTGAATTTGGAAGTCGGATGCAGGAAGCAGCGGCCAATGATCAAGCCCTGGGCCGGGCTGTCGCCAAAGGTCATGCCAGCAATCGAGGCTAGATAGCCATCGCGATCGACCTCGCCCAGGTCGGCCTTGCCGAACATGGAACCAGCGGTGTCGATGGCTGCCTGGATACGGGCCGGGGTGGAGGGATGGGACGAGAGAAAGCCTTCATTGCCCTTGCCGGCACCGGCCGAGAAGGTGGCAAAGCGGCTCATTACGCTCAGGAAGCGGGCGGCAGACTGGGGATCATAGCCTGCCTTGCCGGAAAATTTTATGCCTTCCTTGTCGGCCTCGAGTTCCTGGCTTTGGCTGAACGCTGCCAGAGACTCGCGCGTGCGATTAGCGGTCGCGTCAGTTGAGGTGTCGCCGCCAAAGACGCTGGTGATGACGCGATCGACGATTTCGGTGGTTCGGGTGCGGTCGGTGCGGGCGCGGGCATGGCGCAGGGTGACGTGGGCGATTTCATGGGCCAGCACGGCGGCTAGTTCGCTAGTGTCTGAAGCTAGCGCTAAAATGCCTCGGGTCACGTAGATATAGCCGCCGGGCAAAGCGAAAGCGTTGACTTCGGAGGTGTCCAGGATTGTCACCTGAAACTGGGCATTGGGTTGTTCGGCAGCCGCGAGCAGGCGGCCGACAATGCGGGCCACCATGATCTCTGCTGAGCGGTCGGAATAGACACCTCCATTTGCCGCAATGATGCGCGGATGTTCGCGGCGACCAATTGCGGCGTCGTCGGTATCCTCGGGTTCCACATTCGGCGCCGGGTGCTCACCGGTCTGGCTTACCGCAATGTTGGAACTGGTCAGGGTTGTGCAACCCGACAGCGCTAGCAACGACACGGCCAAAACCCCGTTGCGTAGACCTTTCGCGATTTGCCCCATGCCCATCATCGTATCGCCAAGACCTCAAGCTGTTCGGGATGGGTGATTTCGATGCGTGGACCATCCCGGTCATCCACCCATCCACGGATACGCACCAGCTCGCCTTCGAGCACCGGCGGATCAACGACATCGGCAGTGAACAATTTCAATGCGGGCGCCTCGATTACGGTGAGAAAGTCTTCTTTCCAGAAACGGCCGCAATTGAGGTAGATCCGCCCGCCACGCTGCTCGGCCAGCAGAATTCTGCCTTCGATAAGTTCGTAATAGACCGCCCTAGTGAGCAGTTCACTGGGCGTTTCTGCCGCTCGAACGCTGTAATAGGCATCGCGCCAGATGCCGAGGCCGGACAGTCGCGCACGGCCCTCGGCGGCAAACAATAGATCGAGACATTGAAGATTGTTTGGAAACGAATAGACCCGGGCCAATCCCTGCGCGACCATTGTCTGCTGTGCCCAGACTTGGCCGTCGGGTGTGTCGACAAAGACATGGGCAAGATGGCGGCCATAGCGGTCGGTTTGTTCGCCACCAAAACCGAGCTGTACCGATTTGCTGAGTATCAAGGCCTCCAGCGCCATCTTGGTTTCGGAACCCAGAGGCCGAGTGGCAAAATCATCGCGGCCCAGCGGCAATTTTGGCGCTTGGGTGCCGATCATGCGCACCACACGCCCGTCAGCGAGTACGATAGTGTCGCCATAACGATAATGCCGCCTGGTGCTATGGCTAGATCGGAACAGGCCAAGGCAGCAGTGGACACCGACGAAAGCGCTGCCAGAGCAGCGAGATGAACGATACTGGTATTGCGCAAATCAGGCCCCGAAAAGATTGCCTTCAGCATGCACGCAAATGCGGCAAAAATCATTACCATCCGCACAAGCCTTCAAAGGCTGTCAGCAGCGGTCTACTTGGTTGAGCCGGGCGGGCAGCGCTGATAAGAGGGGCGGGCTATGCACGCCCTGTCCCGGAGCCGTTTTCTCTTGTCGATTGTTCGCCAATTTGTCCTCGTGACGCTGCTTGCCCTGTTCAGCCTCACTCGCGCTCAGGCCAATCCGATGTTGCTGGTCGATATGGATACGCTTGACGTGCTCTATGCCCAGGAGGCCGGGCAGCCCTGGCATCCGGCCTCGTTGACCAAGCTGATGACGGCCTATGTCACGTTTGAAGAAATTGCCAAGGGCACGATCGCGCTCAGTACCCCGGTGGTGCTGTCTAAGCATGCAGTCGCTCAGGCACCGGCCAAGTCGGGATTGCCGGCTGGTAGCGCGTTGACGCTCAAGGATGCCCTTTATGTCATGGTGGTCAAGTCGGCCAATGACGTGGCCATGGCCGTTGCTGAAACAGTTGGAGGCAGCGAGGCGGGCTTTGTTCTCAAGATGAACGATGCGGCAGCCCGTATGGGGCTGACCTCAACCCATTTCACCAATCCTAATGGGCTGCATAACCCGGCGCAATTTGCCTCGGCGCGCGACCTGGCGCTGCTGGCGCTGTATATCCAGCAGAGCTTTCCGCAATATATGCCGATGTTCGGTACCGAGACGGTGCAGTTGGGCAAGGCAAATCTGGAATCGCAGAATGAATTGCTGACCGGTTTTGCAGGCACGACAGGCATGAAGACCGGTTTTGTCTGTGCATCGGGCTTGAACATAGTAGCTACGGTGGAGCGCAATGGCCGCAGGATGCTGGCGGTGATTCTGGGTGGCCAGTCGGCACGCGATCGCAACGAGCATGCGGCCGAATTGATTCTGAAGGGCCTATCGGGGTCGGCCTCGCCTACGGGCAAGACTGTGCTGACGCTGAGCAATAATCCGGGTGTGCCGCCGGTGGATATGCGGGCGCAGATCTGCGGCAAAGAAGCCAAGGCTTATGCGGCGGCGCAGCAGGCAGCTTTTCCGATGGGCCTGAAAGGCCAGCCGAGCTATCTCAATGATGTGGTGGCGGCGCGTACCTATGTGGCCACCGATCTGGGCCGCCTGGCCGTTGGGGTCAACCTGCCGCGCCCGCGTCCAGCGCATCTGCCGGCCTTTGCCGTGCCTACTGGTCAGGCAGCGCTGGCTGTGGAACTGCGCCCGGGTCTGGCGATGTTGCAGAATGGCGCACCATTCCCTCTGCCACGCCCCAGCAGGTTCTAGGCGTTACCCCTTTACGATTGCAAAGCGCATACCATCGGCCTTAATCTCGAGGCTGCAGGCATGACCGTGCTGGCAGCAATGGAGCGGGATATCGATCCTGGCCATCGGATCGGTGGCCAGAACCGTCAGGGTTGCGCCAGCGGTTAAGCTGACCAGCCGCTTCTCCATGCCTACTGGTCAGGCAGCGCTGGCTGTGGAACTGCGCCCGGGTCTGGCGATGTTGCAGAATGGCGCACCATTCCCTCTGCCACGCCCCAGCAGGTTCTAGGCGTTACCCCTTTACGATTGCAAAGCGCATACCATCGGCCTTAATCTCGAGGCTGCAGGCATGACCGTGCTGGCAGCAATGGAGCGGGATATCGATCCTGGCCATCGGATCGGTGGCCAGAACCGTCAGGGTTGCGCCAGCGGTTAAGCTGACCAGCCGCTTCTCCATTTTCAGCACGGGCAGGGGGCACTTAAGCCCGCGCGCGTCGATGATCTCACTGGGCAAGGACTAGCACCCAATGCGTGCCATAGGTGGAAGTGCCGTTGTAGCTGACGGCAATACCGGCCCTGGAGGCGCTGATGGTCAGACCCGCTGCGTCGGCCGGATTGTTGCGCCAGCCCGAAAAGGTTTCGGCAAAACTTGAGTAGCCGGCGCTCAGCTTCATGCCGGCCAATTCCTGCGGCGTAACAGGCGGCGTGCCGGTGCGCGCATACTGGTCGGCCAGGATCTGCGCCGTGCCGTCCAGGCCGGCGTCGGTGGTTAGTGCTGGCTGGCCCTGGGTGCTACGATAGGCGTTGATCATGGCGATTGCCTGAGCGCGATCTAGGCTGGCGCCTGGCTGATTCATGCGGGCGGCCAGGCCTGGTGCCAGGGCTATGCCGGCGCTGGTACCGCCCATGGAACAAGCCGATACTACCATTGTGGCGGCAAGGGCGGTGATCGGCAACAGGGCCGATTTGGAAAGGCGCAGAATGGTCATGGAGTAATCCTGTTGGCGGAGACGTTGGTGGCCGACAGGTGAGCAGGAAGGCTCAATCATGGTGGCGACCCAGCCTAGCGCTTTACTGCCTGCCGCTATCTTAACGAGGCGATTTGGCCTTGCGTTGTTCTATGACAGCTGACCAGAACACTTGCAGTTATTTTGCATCCTGATTTAATTCAGCATCTGCCAGCTAACCCGCTTTCCCATGAAGACCGCCGATTCCGAATTGATGCGGGTGATCAATCGCTTCTATGTGCTCGACACCATTCGTCGGCATGGCGCAATTGCGCGCGTCGAAATCGGCGCGCGGACCGATCTGTCGGCGACCATGGTGTCAGTGATTACAGTGACACTGCTTAATGACGGGTTGATCAGCGTGCGTCACGAGGGCGATATCCACAGTCAGAAACTGCGGGGGCGTCTGAGTGTGATGCTGGTGCTCAACTCGGCGGTGGCCTGGGTGGTGGGCGCCAAGATTGCCTCGAATTGCATTGTGTTCGTGGCGACCAATTTTCAGAGCGATGTCCTGGCCAATCTGACATTACCGGTGCGGGTGGATCACCTGCTCACCGAGGTGATTGCCGATCTAGTGGAAGATGGTGTGCCAATGCGTCCGTGATGCCGAGTTGGCGCCCAACCAGATCAACACCATTGCCCTGTCGCTGCCCGGCATTATCGAGCATAGAACCGGCAAGGTGCTATCCAGTGGCGTGCTGCGCGATGCTGACATGTCGCTGTATGCCACCATTGTCGAGAGCGATGCCAATGCCATCACCATAGCCGAGCACTGGTTCGGACAGGCGCGCGATCTCGACGATTTCGTACTAGTGGCGATGGAGGAAACACTGGGGCTTGGCGTGATGCATGGCGGGCAATTGTTCCGCGGCGCCCGTGGGCTCAGCCTGACCCTGAGTGACATGATCATGGGTACGGGCGGCGACGATGCCGTCAAGCTAGCCGATCTGGCGAGCGCGCGTGCCATTCTCAGTGGCGGGCGCGCCGATATGCAAATGACCGAGGCGGTTCGGGCGTGGCATGACTTGGCTCAGGTCAAGCAATTGGTCGATGCGGGCGAGATCGGTTTGTGTGCCGCCTCGGCACAAGCTGGCAGTGTCCTGGGTATTGCCATTCCCGCGCCGCTGGCCAGCTTGGCCGAAATTGTCATTGACGCCGCGGACGACCAATTGTGAGCCAGAGGCGCTGCCGCGATGGCGCTGGTCGAGCTCTATGGGTCGACCTGGGGTAACACCGGACCGGCACGGCGAACTGTACTGTAACTCTATTTCTGTGCTGGCGGAGCCGCCAGTCCGTAGCGTTTGAGGAGAACGAGCTATGCGTGAAGCACTGATAGTCTGGGGGCGGCTGGAGCGGGCACAAACCCGAGCAATGCGCCCGTATCATTCAGGGCTGGCTCGAGGAAGATGACTTCAAGCTCTATGTCGAGGACAGTACCAAGGCTTTCGCCGATCCGGCGGTCACCGATTTCAATCTGATCGTGCTGATTGTGACCATGAGTAAGATCGAAAAGGAAGAGGTCGCCAGCCTGGCCGCTGCGGTGTAGGGCGGCGTCGGTCTAGATGGAGGGGCTTTCACGGCGGGATGGCCGATGCTTTCCGCGATGCGGTCGACTACCAGTTCATGGTGGGCGGTCAGTGGGTGCAACACCCCGGCGACATTATCGACTTCCATGTCGACATCGCCAAGCCTGACGGTCCGATCATGGTCGGGGTCCAGGGTTTCCCCTACCGCTCCGAATAGTACTACATGCATGTCGATCCCTCCAACGAGGTGCTGGCAACGACCCGGTTCAACGGCGATCATGCTGCTTGGATCGATGGCGCGATGATGCCGATGGTGTGGAAGCGCAAGCATGGCGCAGGTCGGGTATTTTATTTGGCGCTGGGGCATGTTGCGTCTGAATTCTCTGTACCCGAAATGGCTACGATATTGCGCCGCGGCCTGAACTGGGCGGCGCGTTAGGTGTGCCAACCCCTGCCAATCCCGGCGGATCTGCTGATCCATGAGAACGCCGTCGATGTCGAGGCTGTGCTGTGCCAGACCGGCGGCGCGGATCGCCTTTGCCGCATTACATTGGTTCTTCTGCTATCGCCAAGCAAGGCCATGATCTCGCCGCGATAGGCCCGCAGACTTACACCCCTGAGGGCGTGAACGGTACCAAAATGCATGTGAGCGTCGCGGATTTCCAGAACCGGGGTGCTCACCCCAACCCCGCCCTTTGGCGTGGTATAACTAAGGCTTGGCCATCACGCATTTCCCGCTTGGCTGGGCTAGTCAGCGTGCAGGGACTGCCGACAAGCTGATGAGGGGATCATCAGCTCAATGGAGCGACGGAGGATCGCACCGCGTCGATGATCGCCTTGTTGGCGGCAATATAGCCACCCATGATGCCAAAGCTCTTGGCCAGCGTATCCTCGATAATATGGATGAGGTCCATCAGCTCTTCGCGCTTGGCAATGCCGCCGCCGCGCGGACCATACATGCCAACGGCATGGACTTCATCGATATAGGTCAGAGCGCCGAATTCCTCGGCTAGATCGCAGATCTCCTTGATGGGGGCAACGTCGCCATCCATCGAATAAGCCGATTCAAAGCAGATCAGCTTGGGCCGCTTGCGATCTACCTGGGCCAGTAGCTCGCGCAGATGGGCAACGTCATTGTGCCGGAAGATCGCCTTCTGCATGCCAGACTGGCGCGCGCCCTGAATCATCGAGGCATCGTTGAGTTGGTCCGAATAGATGATGCAATCAGGCAACAGCCGGGCAATGGTCGCGATACCGGCTTCGTTTGACACGAAGCCCGATGTGAAAACCAGCGCGCCTTCCTTGTGGTGTAGCTCGGCGAGCGAACGCTCAAGCTCGACCAGCGGCCTGTTGGTGCCCGAAATATTGCGCGTGCCGCCTGAACCGACGCCCAATTCCTGGTGACTCAGCCGTTGCGTTAATGATACCGCCAACGCCCGCACATCGCTGCGTCGAAAGTCCTGCGCTCCGGGCGCTTGTAGGGCTGCGGCGGTCGCGCTAAATCGAACGCCGGACAACACTAGGCGCCGCCATAACCAGCTTTGCCCATTACCCCATCCTGAACGACATGCCGATGATCATTTCGGGTGGCGCGACTGGTATCGGCACTGCACTGGTGCGCAATTTTGCCGCCCAGGGTGCCAAGATCGGATTTGTCGATATCGCCAAGGAAGCCGGCAATGCACTGGCCGGCGAACTAACCAGACTCGGGCAGACCGTCTGCTTCGTCCGCTGTGACATTACCGATATCGCGGCCTATTAGGCCGCCATTGCCAGCCTTGCTGCTTGCCCCATGGCGATGCCCTCGCCCTAGTCAACAATACCGCCCACGATCAGCGTCACAACTAGGCCCAAGTCGCTCTCGCCGAATGGGATGATCGCATGGCAGCCAATCTCAAGCACGCCTTCTTCGCCATTCAGGCGATAGAGCCCGGCATGGCACGTGCCAGCAAGGGGACCATATCAATATCGGCTCAATCATCTGAATGATCATGTCGCCGTCGCTCCCGATCTACGAAACAGCCAAAGCAGCCACCCATAGGTTGACCCGCGCCATGGCGCGGGACTGGGTAAGTCCGGCATTCGCGTCAATTCGCTAGTGCCTGGCGCAATCATCACCGAGCGCCAACCCAAATTCTGGCTCAACACGACCGCACTCAAAGGCATTGAGAACGCCCAGGTTGTGGCCGGCTACGTCTATCCCGACGACGTGGCCCGCATGGCCTTATTCCTGGCTGCTGACGACAGCGCCATGATTTCTGCCCAACAATTTCTTGTTGATGGTGGCTGGGCCAGCGCCTGAATTCGTTCATCGACTGTTCAGGTACTTTCGTTCATCACTATCCTGCCGTATTCAGGGAGCGCTTACAGGCCACCAACCGAATCCTTCAGAGGGATGTTCTATGAAGTCGAAGATTTTCGTCGCGCTGGCCGCGACACTGGCACTGACTGCCTGCACTACCAATCCGTACACCGGCCAATCTCAGCTTTCCAACACCGCAGGCGGTGCGCTTATCGGTACCGGCGGCGGTGCCATCGCTGGCGCTCTGGTTGGCGCCGCAGTCGGCGGCGATCCGCGTGTCGGCGCCCTGATCGGCGCTGGCGTCGGTAGTCTTACGGGTGCCGGCATTGGCGCCTATATGGATCAGCAGGAAGCCGAGCTGCGTGCGCAGCTGCAAGGCACTGGCGTTTCGGTCACACGCGTGGGTCAGAACATCATCCTGAACATGCCATCCAACATCACCTTCGCCACCGATCAGTCCACCGTGCAACCTGCCTTCAACTCGACGCTGGTTTCGGTGGCCTTGGTGCTTAAGAAATTCGACAAGTCGATTGTTGACGTCTACGGCCACACCGACAGCCAGGGCGACGACTCCTACAATCTGAGCCTGAGCCAGCGTCGCGCCGTTTCGGTCGCGACCATTCTGGCCAATCAGGGTATCGATCAGCGGCGCTTCTATATCAAAGGCAAGGGCGAAACGAGCCCGATCGCGTCCAACGCCACCGAACAAGGCCGGGCACAGAACCGGCGTGTCGAAATCCAGATCGCTCCGATCAGCGGCTAGTCACTTCCCGATCAGAAATACTAGAAGCGCGGCCATCAGCCCGCGCTTCTTGCGGGTACTGCCGGGTCAGTCATTGGAGCGGCTACTGGTGACCCCGATGGCGCATCGCTACTCTGCCCACCGAGCAAGAGCTGCATAAAGAACAGCACCGCGATGACTATGGCCAGGTCAATCAGCTCCTAGAGCCACCAATTGGTAGAGCCGGTCGCCCCGACTGTTGCCTCATGCTCGCCGGCGACCTTGATCGCCGAGTCCTCCGGAACCTCGATGCGAGCGCCAGTTTCATCGATCAGAGCGTCAACTCGGGCGACATTGGGACAGTGTTGGTCCGGAGCGGGGCCCATCAGAAATCTCCCTTCAGCACAGTATCGGCGCCGACGTCGTTTTCGATGTCCGTGCGCACTTCAGCGATCGCTTCATTGATCTCGTCAGCGCCAAATCTGACATCGCCGCGATCGGCGTTGGTACTGATGACCTCGGCCTTAAGCTGGTGCAACAGTTCGATCTTCTCTTTGGCGGTGAACAATGTGTGGTGGGCAATAAGTATGGGGGAAAGTTTGTCATGTCCTCCCATGCGGTCGCGCAAACTATCGAAAACCATAGCCTTTCCCTCTGATTGCATGTGTTCAAACGCCTGCGCCCATCAGCGGTTCCGAAAATAGCACCAAACCCGCCAAAATCACTTTAGTTCCGCCAAAAACGGTCCACCCATCACATTTCTAAAGGATGGAACTTAAACCAGTGAGCCCACATTAGTCCACTAGAACCAACCGAGAGAGATTCGAAAATGGCTTACGATGACATTCGCAACAAGGATGCTGACGTTAAGGAAACCCATGATCAGATCGCTTCCGACAAGGTCGAAGGCACCAAGGTCTATGATCCGAACGGCGAGCATATCGGTTCGATTGAACGCATCCTGGTCGAAAAGCGCAGCAGCAAGGTATCTTATGCCGTGCTCAGCTTTGGCGGCTTTCTGGGAATTGGCCACGACCACTATCCGCTGCCATGGTCTAAGCTCGACTACGTCGAGAGCCTGGGCAGTTATCAGGTCGATCTGACCAAGCAACAGCTTAAAAGCGCGCCAAAATACGACAACGTCGACGACTTCTGGATACCTGAAAATGGCCGCCGCGTCTATGACTATTATGGTGTGGCGCCGTATTGGATCTAATCATCCAGCGGGTTTTCTAGGACCTGATTATTGAGGAATATGAGGCCGCAGATCCCGGGCGGGCGTTCGCCCTGGCAACAATGATCGTCTTGACAATTGGTGCGGTGGGTGCCCAGGACAACACATTAGTCAGCCGATATCATGCCGTTCTCTAGGCGCAGGGCCGCGTATCGGAAGATGGTCTGCCGCTGAACAATATCAGCGCAGTGCTGATGCGCGACCGTGCCAATTATTTTCAGCACGGCCGCGCCGATCCCGGCGACGAGTCCGACAGGATTTTCATAACCGCCGAGAGTCAGCGGCTGGTACTTTATAATACTAGATATTGCAGCTGTTCTCGAGCCGATTGCGGCCGCTGTTGCCGAAGGCCGCGACATCTTGATTGCGATGGAAATCCGGCGCAGCCCAAAGGGCGACTATCTGCGCCTTGAGCGCGTCAGCGCGCCTTAGGGTGTCAGGTGTAGACCAGGCGTCCTACCCTCAGTCGCAGAGGCGGGACGACCTGCCTCTGGTCCATCCCGCGCGTGCCGCGGGACAACACTGGACCGAGTTCCTGCGCAAGCTGACCTGCCGCAGCCCCCGTGGGGTGAAGCTGATCATCTCCGATACTCACGAAGGTATCAAGGCGGCTGTCACCAAGGTGTTGTGCGCGACCTGGCAACGCCGTCCGTTGCACTTCATACGCAATGTTGCGGCCCATGCCGGCAAGAGCAGCTGTCGGATCGCCAGCGCCTTCATCGCGACAGCCTTCGCCCAGGAAACGGCCGAGCGCCTGGCGCAGCGCACTAGCAAGGCTGTTGCCGATCAGATCCGGCCACGGGTGCCCAAGCTCACCACTATTCATCGATGAGGCTGAGCATGATGTGCTGGCCTATTATGAGCTTTCCCAATGCAGCAGTCGGACCAAGTTGCACAGCAGCAACCCAATCGAGCGCGTCATTGGTAAGGTGAAGCGTTGGACCGAGGTCGTATGCATCTTTCCCAACCAAGGACGCCATCGTCCGGCTCGTGAGCACCATCGTGCTCGAACACAACGATGAATGGGCCGTCCTAGCGCGTCAGATACCATGATGCTGGAATCCGTCGCTCCATTGAGCTGATGATCCCCTCATCAGCTTGTCGGCAGTCCCTGCACGCTGACTAGCCCAGCCAAGCGGGAAATGCGTGATGGCCAAGCCTTAGTTATACCACGCCAAAGGGGCGGGGTTGAGGGGGGTGATGGATGAATAGTGTTGCGCCGGGCCTCGTCTTCTCCCCTATTCTTGGCGACTTCGTCACCATGCTGGGCGAAGAACGCGTGGCCAACGATGGATCGCGCATGAAGCGCCCCGGTTTCTGTGACGAGATCACCCCGTCGGCGGTCTTCCTGCTTTCCGATGCCGCCCGCTGGATCAATGGGATCAACCTGCCGATGGATGGCGAGCTGACTTCGACTTACATCTAAGGAGGACAAGCATGTCCAAAGAGCAGCTCGACTTCATTCTCTAGGTTAGTGCAGAAAATCCACCATCGGCCAATGCCACCCCATCGCAATTGCGCGAGTGGTTCGAAACGATCAGCGCCCAGACCTCGATTGCTGATGGCGCGATGATCGAGACTATTTCGGTGGGCTCATGCCCGGCAGAGCCGGTCCGACTGCCCGGCAATAACGACAGCCGCTTGGTCATTTATTATTATGGCGGCGACTTCCTTTTCGGCTTGTCCCGTTCGCATCGCGCCATTGCTACACATCTGGCAAAGGCTAGTGGGGCAATAGTGCTAAGCGTTGACTATCGCCTTGCCCCAGAGCACCCAGCGCTGACCGCGCATGATGACAGCTTTGCGGCCTATGGCTGAGCACTGGGAGCTGGATATGCGCCGTTGCACATCGCGCTTGCGGGCGATACTCGGCGGGCGGAAATCTGGCACTGGCCGTAGCCGTGCGTGCCCAGGATAACGGTACGGCGCTACCCGCTTGCCTGGTGCTTATATCGCCAGCATTGGATCTGGCGAGCGGCGAATGCCTTCATCAAGAGGGCACGCTGCTTGACTCGCGAACGTCCCAGCGCTGCCCGGTTGAGAGGCCGGACGGCACGAGTCGCATGACGCTCAATCTAGAGAGGAAATCATGAGTATAGATTAAGACTGTCATTGGCGCCGGCGTATCGAAGCGTAAATGTATTAAGACGGCGGGAGCTGTTGCGGGCGGGGCGGCGTCGCTGATACTGCCGGTTAGTGTCCGATCGGCCTTTGTCCAGGGCAATGAGGCCATTCGGGTTGGCTTTATCGGCTCGCGCTCCGGCCCGTTCGGTGTGTTCGGTGAGGGCGACTTTTTCCTCGTCGAGCAGTTCAACCGCAATATGGCAGATGGCATGCAGATGGGCGATAAGCGCTATGGAATCCAACTGGTTCTGGCCGACACGCAATCGGATCCGATGCGGGCCAGCCAGGTCGCCAAGGATCTGACTAATGGCGAAGCAATCGATCTGGTGCTGGCCCCCCTCAACGCCCGAAATGGTCAATCCAGCCGCCGATGCCTGCAAGGCGGCGGGTATGCCCTACCTGACGACGACCGCGCCGTTCGAATCATTCTATTTCGGTCGCGGCGTCAAGCCAAGTGAGCCCTCGCCATTCAAGTGGACCTATCACTTCTGTTTTGGCGTCGGCAACTTCGCCACGCTCTATGCTGACTAGTGGAACAAGATAGAAACCAATAAGAATGTCGGCGTGTTGCTGCCCAATAATGCCCACGGCAACGCCATTCGCGGCCTGCTGTTGCCTGAACTGGAAAAGGCTGGTTTCATCATTGTCGATCCCGGTCCGTACAAAAAATGGTACCGCCGATTTCTCGGCCCAGATTAACCTGATGCGTAACGAAGGCCGTGATATCTTCAATACCTTCCCCTTTCCACCAGACTTCCCGGTGTTCTGGCGTCAGGCGGCCCAGAAGGGGCTCGCCCAACAGCTCAAGATCTACCAGCTCGCCAAGGCCGGACTGTTTCCCACCGAAGTCGAGGCAATTGGCTCGCTTGTCTATGGTTTGCATGCCGGTACCTATTAGCGCAAATTCTTCCCCTTCACCTCTCGGTCAGCTAGCCTGAGCAGCCGGATGATTGCCGAGAGCTATGACGTCACGGTGGGCAAGCAGTGGAACCAGCAGGTTGGCGCCAACGCTCCCCTGCTCGACGCGTCATTGCCGCGTTGGCGGACTCTGGTAAACCTAAGGACAAGGCTTCCATGGCTAAGGCACTATCGGTATTCAAAACCGAAACGGCCGTGTAATCGCTCATCCGCTGGCTTAAATCCTCATCGACAAAGCGCACGATCGGCGCATCGGGCAGGGCAGGGTGCTTGAGCAGAGCACCTACGCCAGCCCCAAGCGACAAGATGGCCTTGAGGCCTCTCAATCCGGCAAACGCATCTGGTTTGGTCTTCCAGACAAAAATATAGCGGACATCGGTCGGATCATAATCATCGCCGCGGCGCACAACCAGATAACTCCTAGCGCGGCGCGCAGGGCGTTTGCCGAATTGGCTTCATCGACGTCGGACAGGTGCAGCAGCAATTCCGGCTCTCCCGAACGAAAAAAAGAGCCGCGCCATTGCCGGCGTAGCTCTGCAAATTGATACAACCGAGGCTTGCCTATTGGGTCGTCGTTGCCGCAGCCGCATCGGCTGCCGGGAACGGCACGGGATCATGTGACAATGTCTGCAGATAGGCCAGAACGTCGGCGCGCTCTTCCGCGGTCTTAATCCCGGCGAAAGCCATCTTGGTGCCCTTCACATAGTCGCTGGGCTTTGTCAGGAAGGCATTCAGGTTTTCGTAGCTCCACACATCGCCAGCGGCGTTGTGTTCCTTCATGCCGTCCGAATAGCCGAAGCCTTCGACACTACCCTCTGGTCGGCCAACGACGGCATAAAGCTGCGGTCCTTGCTTGCTGGGCTCGTTCTCGCCAAAATTATGGCATGACTGGCACTTCTTAACCGCGCTGGCGCCCTTGGCGGGGTCAGCCTTGGCCAACAGCACGGCCAGCGGCACTTCCGCAGGCGCCGCATCAGCATGCGCAGCGCCCGCCTCCGCGGTAGGCTCCGGCAGAGCATAGCCCGGTCCGTTGTCTTCGATGGGATGGTAGATGGCCTCTGCAACAAAGCCTGTGCCCATGACGAACAACAGAGTGCCCAAAACGGCACCAATGATCTTGTTTAGCTCGAACGAATCCATTTGGTCTCTCTGCTAGTCTATTCCCTGCGGACGATAGTCGCACCCTGCTCAACATTCGAAAACCCTAATTAGGGAATCCGCCTCAACGGAGGGGTGCGACGCCGCCGGAGGTGTAGGCTAATAGCCATCGTGGCACAACCATGCAAAACTTGGCTGCGATAATTCCCCATCATAAATTGACCCCGTCCGCCCTCGGGTTCAAAAGCCACTGCGCCAACCAGAACTGGACCAGCAGATGACCAAGAAGGTCGCTTTTCAGGGTGAGCCCGGCGCATTCAGCCATACTGCCGCCAGCAACGTGTTCCCCGGTGAAGAAGCAATCGGTTGCCTCGCCTTCGAGGAAGCCATCAATGCTGTGCAGTCTGGCCGGGCCGATTTTGCGGTGGTGCCCGTCGAGAACTCGCTCTACGGCCATATCGCCGATATTCATTATCTGCTGCCCGAGAGCAGCCTCTGCATCATCGGCGAGACATTTCTGCGTGTTGAGATGACCTTGCTAGGCGTCGCCGGCTCCACCCTCGCCGATATCAAAGAAGTGCAGTCGCTTTCGGTGGCCCTTGGCCAGTGCCGCAAATTCATCACCGATCATGGCCTGCGCACTATCAACGCGATCGACACGGCGGGCTCGGCCCGTCAGGTCGCCGAGAAGGCTGACAAGTCGGTTGGGGCTATTGCCTCTCGCTTGGCCGGCGAGATTTATGGTTTGGACGTGCTGGCCGACAATATTGAGGATGCCGACCACAATGCGACGCGCTTTCTGGTGCTCTCACGCGAGGAGAAGCGAGCGCCCCAGGGCTTTAAGGTCAAGACCACCTTTGTGTTCCGCGTCCGCAACGTGCCGGCGGCGCTCTACAAGGCCATGGGCGGCTTTGCCACCAATGGCATCAACATGACCAAGCTCGAAAGCTACATGGTCGGCGGCGCTTTCACGGCCACCCAGTTCTATGCCGACATTGAAGGGCACCCCGACGATCCAGGTGTCGTTCACGCCTTTGAAGAACTTGGCTTTTTCACCGACTATTTCCGTATTCTAGGCGTTTATCCCGCTGCCGACGGCGAATAATTCAGCCGGTCATCAGGCCGGGTGGCAGGCTACCAATGCGCAGGATCACACGTGGTTCGTCATAGGCGTCGGTTTCGATATCGACCTCCTGGGAAAACACCAATACGCCGGCGCGCATTGGCACTAGGCGCTCCGCCATGGCGATAGCTTTTTCTTCGGACTTGGCCTGTTGCACTGGGTCAGCGATCAGTTTCTTGCCGTTCAGTTTAAAGGCTTGCATGAGATACATCGTGGCCATGACGCGCTCCAGCGTTTATGCTAGGCTTATCACCTTACTGCGTCAATCCCTAGCCAATTGACACACCTTACCGTCTCGCTATGGTTCATGCGCCATATTCCGAGGTATCCACCATGTCCTATGCCGATCTCGCCAAGACCATTGATGACGCCTTCGAGATCCGTGCCAATGTCGGTTTCGACACCAAAGGTCCAGTGCGCGATGTCGTGGTTGAGGCGCTCAATCTGCTCGACAGCGGCAAGGTCCGCGTCGCCGAGAAGGTCGATGGTACCTGGCAGGTCAATCAATGGCTGAAGAAGGCCGTGCTGCTCTCGTTCCGGCTGAACGACAATAAGTTGATCGAAGGCGCGCCTGGTGGTTCGCCCTTCTGGGACAAGATGCCGACCAAGTTTGAGGGCTGGAGCGAGAATACGTTCCGCGAGGCCGGCTTCCGCGCCGTGCCCGGCGCCATTGTCCGACACTCGGCTTATATTGCCCGCAATGTCGTGCTCATGCCCAGTTTTGTGAACCTTGGCGCCTATGTCGGCGAGGGCACAATGGTCGACACATGGGTGACCGTTGGCTCCTGCGCCCAGATCGGCAAGAATGTGCATATCTCGGGTGGCGTCGGCATTGGCGGCGTGCTCGAGCCATTGCAGGCCGGCTCGGTGATCATTGAGGACAATTGCTTTATCGGTGCCCGTTCCGAAGTGGTCGAAGGCGTGGTCGTCGGCGAAGGCGCGGTGATCTCTATGGGCGTCTTTATCGGCGCATCCACCAAGATCGTCGACCGTGCCACCGGCGAAATCCATATTGGAAAGGTGCCTCCCTATTCGGTCGTGGTATCCGGCTCGCTTCCCGGCAAGCCGCTGCCCAATGGCCAGCCGGGCCCGAGTCTGTATTGCGCTGTGATCGTCAAGACCGTCGATGCTCAGACCCGCTCCAAGACCAGTATCAACGAGCTGCTGCGCGACTAGGCGCTGTTCTGGCGCAAGCTGCACGAGTCGTCTAACGTGACGCTCGCCCGACTTGTCCGGCGCGTTTCATGCTAAATTTGAGGGTAGAACGTGGACAATCTTCTGCCGTTGCTGATCAGTGCTGAGGGACGCATTTCGCGCAAGACCTGGTGATTTGGCGTGTTCATTGTCATTATTGTCGGCGTCGTGCTCAGCATTCTTTTTCGTATGCTCGGCCTGAGCTAATCCTGAGCACAGCTGCCAGCCTATATCGTTCTGTTTCTGCCCAACTGGTCCATCGGCATCAAACGCCGTCATGATCGCGACAGCGATGCCCGAGATTTCAAAGTCATGATGGGCTGTCCGGCTTGCTCACTATTCTGCAGGCTGTGGGCATCGGCATGAATGGCGCCAATGCCAACGACATGCTATCCTCGTCATTACCCATGTCGCTGGCCTTTCTGGCGATTGGCGTCTACGGGCTATACATATTCGTCCAGCTCGGTGCCCTGCGCGGCACCACTAGCACCAACAGCTTTGGCCCTGATCCGCTCGACGGCACGGCCTGATTGAACTATAGACTGGATGCACTGATGACTGCTCGCGTGACGATCAATCCTGCCCAACTACTCAAGCATTTGATCGCCTGTCCCTCGGTGACGCCTGCCCAGGCCGGTGCGCTCGATCTGCTGGATGGCGCTCTGACATCCATCGGCTTTACCGTTACTCGCCTGACCTTTGATGGCGATGGCTCCTATCCGGTCGACAATTTGTTTGCCACACGCGGCATTGGCGGTCGTCGTCTGCTCTTTGCCGGTCATACCGATGTCGTGCCGCCCGGAGATCCGGATAATTGGATCGCTGACCCCTTCATGCCGCGCGAGGCCGATGGCCGGCTCTATGGTCGCGGCGCAGCAGACATGAAGTCCGGTATCGCTGCCTTTGTTGCAGCCGCTGCATCCATTCCCGCCGATGCCGGCACCATCATGCTGGCCATCACCAATGACGAGGAGGCCGACGCCATCAACGGTACTGACAAGCTGATGCAATGGGCCGAAGAGAACCATCACCGTTTCGATTTTGCCCTGGTCGGCGAACCCAGTTCAGCCGCCACGCTGGGCGACAGCATCAAAATTGGCCGGCGTGGTTCGCTCTCGGGCATCATTACCGTCGCTGGTACCCAAGGCCATGTAGCCTATCCCGACAAGGCCAATAATCCCATGCCGTCTCTGGCGCGTATAGTCACCGCGCTGGATGTCATCATCGACGAGGGCACCGCGCATTTTCCGGCTAGCAATCTTGAGGTGACCTCGATTGATGTCGGTAACACCGTTTCCAACGTTATTCCAGCCGTCGGCACCATTCGGTTCAACATCCGCTACAATGATCTATGGACGCCACAGACGCTCGCAGACTGGGTCCGCAGCCGCGTTGCCAGCGTCGATCTGGCAGGCAGCAGCATCAGCTTTGCGCTGGCCGGCATACCATCTCGATCCTTCCTTTCGCCGCTCAGCGACGACGTCGAAATCCTCTCGGCAACCATTGCCAAATTGACCGGTCGGCGCCCGGATCTGTCGACCGGCGGCGGCACCTCCGATGCCCGCTTCATCGCCCAATACGGCCCGGTAGTGGAATGCGGCCTGGTGGGCTCTTCTATGCACAAGGCCGAGGAACATATCGCGCTGACTGACCTGACCGGGCTCACATACATCTATCTCGCCTTCATGACGCGCTTTTTTGGAGTGCCGGCATGAAGCTGTGGATGATTCTCAATCGGGCCATCGTCGGCTGGCAAATGATCCTGCGTGGGCTGCCGGGCTGGCACAGCCAGTTCATCATCAGTGCTGCGGGTCTGGCGGCGGCATTGTTAGTGTTTGTCTTCATGGCGTTTCTAGTCATGGCTGCCGCCTCGATGAACATCAGCATGCCCCCCGAGGGGGTCGGCGTGCTGATCGCCCTGTTCGTGCTGGCACTGCCGGTCATCGCCCTAGTCGTAACGCTGATGACCACGCGCCGCTTTCTCAATAGCCAGGTGCCCATCCTGCCCGCGCTGGTGCCCGGCGTCTATGCGATGAGCGCCTTCCTGCTGTTTGAGGGCTTGCTCGCCATGATTGGCGGGCCGATTGTTATGCTAGCCTGGCTCGGCGCGAGCTATTTATTGTTCCGCTTGGCGCGGATTGCGCTTGCCTGGAACATTGGTGTGGCTGCCGGGTTTGCGGTTTTGACGGTCGTCATGCTTGTAGCGATGCGCCTGGCGATCTACATGCTCCCCACACCCTCCCTCTGACCAATCGAGATGCGCCTTGGCCCAGTCGACTCCGACCTTTCTCGAAGAAATGATTACCGCAGCCCAGGGTAGCTTTGCCTTGCTCACCGGCAATCGCAAAGCGCCAACCTATTTTGACTTCAGCCAACGCGGCCTTGTGGGCTCTTTCATCGCACTAGTGATCGGCCTTACGGTGCAGGCCTTCGGCCCGCGCCTGCTAGGTATTCCTGATGGACCTAGTGTCGCCAGTAGCGTCGTAATGCTGAGCGCGATGGTCGTGGCCATCCAGATCGGCGTTGCCTATGTCGTCCTGCGGATGCTCGGTCATACTGACAGCTTCCTACCCTTCGTGGTGGTACAGAACTGGGCAAATACGGCTCAATGCATCATCGCGGTGATCCTGACGGAGGTATTCGGACCGCCTTTCATCGTGGACCTTGCCACCCA
Source organism: Candidatus Devosia symbiotica (assembly GCA_025050575.1). Classification (GTDB taxonomy): domain Bacteria; phylum Pseudomonadota; class Alphaproteobacteria; order Rhizobiales; family Devosiaceae; genus Devosia; species Devosia symbiotica. The sequence continues at coordinate 14,382 of JALBVE010000016.1, read as the reverse complement.
GGTGATGCAGCTCACTAGCGGTATTGTGCCGTTCGTAGCGCTGGGCGTTGCGTCGCTGATCGTGTGGGTCAATATTGCCCGCTTGGTCCTCATGTTGCGGCCACGGCATGTGGCACTATTCGTCATCGCGCAGTTGACGGCCGCCTTTATGATCCCACCCTTTTTGGGTGCGGTAGTCTAATAATCGACCCGCGTTAGATAGAGTCCGTCCGAGGGTGCCATGGCCCGACAGCGGCTACGGTCCGCTGCGTCAAGCGCAGCGCAGAGATCTGCTGGCGTCCACTTGCCCTCGCCTACGAGCTTGAGGCAACCTACCATCGAGCGGACCTGGTGGTGCAGGAAACTGTGAGCGCTGGCGTCGACGACGATATGCTCAGCTTCACGTCGCACACTGAGCACATCGAGCGTCCGCATTGGCGACTTTGCTTGACACTCTGAGGAGCGGAAGGTGGTGAAATCATGTAATCCCAGCATCAACGCGGCTGCCTGATCCATGATCTCGGCATCCAGCGGCTTGGACACGTGCCAGACGTGGTTGCGCTCCAGTATGGCGGGCGCCCGCCGGTTGAGAATTCGATATTGGTAGTGCCGCGCAGTGGCCGAGAAACGGGCCTCGAAATCATTGTCCACCGCGTCCACGGCGATGATGCCCACCGAATTGGGCCGCAGGTGGTAGTTCAGGGCCTCGCGGATGCGCAGCGGATCCCACACCTTGCCCAGATCAACATGGGCCACCTGACCCAGCGCATGCACTCCGGCATCCGTGCGGCCCGCTGCCTGCAGCGTCACGCTCTCTCCCGACATCCGCCAAATGGCTTCTTCGAGCGCCTGCTGCACACTGGGCTGCGTCTTTTGACGCTGCCAGCCTGAGAATGGTGTGCCATCATATTCAATGGTAAGCTTGTAGCGCAGCATGATTATCGAATGACTGGCGGCAGATTTCCGGCGCCGCGCAGGAAGGTGGCGCCATCCATGGCTCCCTTGCCCTCGCGCTGCACCTGGGTCAGCCGCACCGCGCCTGTCCCGCAGGCAATGGTCAGATCGCCCAGTAGTGTTCCGGGTGCGCCGCTACCCTCAGCCTGAGTTGAACGCAGCGCCTTGACCCGTAGCAGATTGCCGCCCAGTTCGATTTCGAACCACGCGCCGGGGAAGGGCGAGAGCCCACGGATGTGATTGTGCACCTCTGCCGCTGATTTCGACCAGTCGATACGGCTTTCTGTCTTCTCGATTTTTCTGGCGTAGATGGCGCCGTCTTCGGATTGTGGGGTGAACTGCAGGCTGTCGCGTTCGAGCGCGGCAAAGGCTCGTCCCATCAGATCGGCACCCATCCACATCATGGCGTCGTGCAACTCGCCTGCCGTCATGTCGGGGGTGATGGTGATCACCTCGCCCAGCCCGATCGGGCCGGTATCGAGCCCTTCTTCCATCTGCATCACCTGCACGCCGGTCTGGGTGTCGCCAGCCATGATCGCCCGCTGAATCGGTGCTGCACCGCGCCAGCGCGGCAATAGCGAGCCATGGAGGTTCAGGCACCCTAATCGCGGCGCGTCGAGAATAGGTTTGGGCAGTAGCAAGCCGTAGGCCACGACCACGGCGACATCGGCATCATGGCTGGCAAACGCGATCTGTTCAGCTTCGCCCTTGAGCGAACGCGGCGTAAGCACCGGAATGCCAAAGCTCTCGGCGGCCAGATGCACCGGTGGCTTGCGCTCTTTCTGTCCGCGGCCTGCAGGTTTTGGCGCCCGGGTATAGACCACCACCTCATGCCCGCTCGACACAATCTCGGTGAGAGTGGGCACGGAAAATTCGGGCGTTCCCATGAAGACGACGCGCATAGTCTCTGCCTTCTTCTTCCTTCCCCTCAAGGGGAGAGAAAATACAATCTAACCGGCAGCGCGCTTGGCGGCCTTCTCGAACTTCTTGATGACCCGGTCACGCTTGAGGCGGCTGAGATAATCGATATAGAGCAAGCCATCGAGGTGATCGAGCTCGTGCTGGATGCAGACGGCCAGCTTGCCTTCGGCTTCCTTAATCACTTCCTTGCCCTCGAGATTGGTATATTTCACAATCACATCATTGGGACGCTCGACCTCGTAGTAGAGCTCAGGGATCGACAGGCACCCTTCTTCGGTCACTTGCATCTGCTCGCCGAAATAGGTGATTTCGGGATTGATCATCACCAGCGGCTCAGGCGTTTCGTTTTCGCCCGCCAAATCTATCACTACGATGCGTTTCATCACGCCAATTTGTGGTGCGGCTAGGCCGATGCCGGGAGCGTCATACATGGTCTCCAGCATGTCGGCGGCCAAGGCTTTAATCTCGTCATCAACCTCGATGATCGGATCAGTAACGGCCCGCAGGCGCGCATCGGGAATGACAAGAATGGGGCGGATGGCCATGATTAAGGTCCGGCAATAAGGGAAGTGCCCCTCGATATGGTATTTTCGCGCGTGAGGTCAACTCTTGTGGTGGCCACGACCGCTGAGGCGCGGCAACGGAACATTATGGAAACGCGCCGAATCGGCTAGACTCTTGCCATGGACACGCAGCTTTTCATGCTCGGCGACTGGCCGGTTACCTACACAATGGCCATAATTGTGGGCGGAGTTTTGCTCGTTCTGCTGCTGGGCGAGACCATGGTTGGCGCCATGCGTGCCAGCGCAGGCCGGGCCGAAGCGGCAGCCGAACAATTGCGGGCCAATTTCCTGGCCCAGATCGGCGAACGTGATAGCCGCATTCACGAACTCGATCACCAATTGGCTCAGGAACGCGAGCGTGGTGAGGAATTGCTCGATATCGAACGCGAGAAGTCGGCTTCTCTAAGGGCAGATAATGCGGGTCTGCGCGCCAGTATGGCCGAGCAGGCCAAACAGTCCGAAGAAAATCTCAAGCGCTTCCTCGAAGCGCGCCAGCATATGACCGACGAGTTCAAATCCATCGCTGGCGATGTGCTCAAATCCCACAGCGAAACATTCTCCAAACAGAACCGCGAACAGGTCGACGCGCTGCTCAAGCCGCTGCAGGAGAAGATCGGCGAGTTCCAGACAGGTTTGATCAAGGATCGCGCTACCATGGGTGAACAGATTCGTGCCTTGCTCGAAAGCAATGTGCAGATCACCACCGAGGCCAATAATCTGACCCGCGCCCTCAAGGGCAATTCCCAGACGCAGGGCTCGTGGGGAGAAATGATCCTTTACACCATTCTGGAACGGTCCGGCCTGCGCGAAGGCGAGGAGTTCATCACCCAGACCAGCCACACCGCCGAAGATGGCACGCGCGTCCGCACCGATGTCGAAGTGCTGATGCCCAATAATGACCGACTAGTCATCGACTCCAAGGTCTCGCTTAAGGCCTTTGAGGCATATGTGAACTGCGAGGATGAAGCTAAGGGCCAGTATTTGCAGGCCCATATCCTCTCGATACGCAGTCACATCAAGACGTTGGGCGACAAGACCTATCAGCGCCATGCTCGCAGCAGTCTGGACTATGTGATGATGTTCGTGCCGATTGAATCGGCGCTGGCGACTGCCATCCAGGCAGATGCCAAGCTAGTCGAATATGGCATGAGCCAGGGCGTCATGCTGACCACGCCCACAACGCTGATGACCGTGCTGCGCACCGTGCGCAATGTCTGGGACATCGAAAAGCGCCACCGCAATGCCGAGGAAATAGCCAGCCGCGCTGGCGCGCTCTACGATAAGGTCGTCGGCTTTCTGGGGTCCATGGACAAGCTCGATGGCCATCTCGACAAGGCGCGCTCCAGCTTTGATGCCGCCCGGGGGCAGCTGTCTTCGGGGAAGGGCAATGTGGTGCGGCAGATAGAGATGTTGCGCGAACTGGGCGCTAAATCCAGCCAGATCATTCCGCCGAGCTGGGACAATAGCGATGGCAAGGACGGCAATTCCGAGCCAACGCTGCGGCTGGTGGTCGATGACCCCGGCGATCTCGCCTGAGCGCTAGATCAGGGTACGGGCCTTGAGCGCTTGGCTTAGCGTACCCTCGTCGAGATAGTCCAATTCGCCACCGACGGGGACACCGTGCGCAAGGCGGGTGACCTTGATATCGGTGCTGCTGAGCCGGTCAGTAATGTAGTGGGCAGTGGTCTGCCCTTCCACCGTCGCATTGACCGCCAATACGATTTCGCTGAACTCGGTAGCCCGCACGATCAACTCGTTGATGGTGATATCATCAGGGCCCACGCCATCGAGTGGCGAGAGCACCCCGCCCAGCACATGATAGCGCACCGCGCCGACCCCAGCGCGCTCTAGCGCCCACAGATCGGCCACGTCTTCCACCACGAGTAGCATGCCGCTTTCGCCGCGCCGCGGGTCAGAGCAGATCATACAGGGGCTGATGGTGTCGACATTGCCGCATACTTCGCAGCTGCGCACCGCGACAACAGCACGGTCCAGCGCTGCCGATAGCGGGATCATCAGCTGTTCTTTCTTCTTGATCAACTGCAGCACGGCGCGACGGGCCGAACGCGGGCCGAGCCCTGGTAGGCGCGCCAACAGCTGGATCAGTTGCTCAATTTCGGATCCGCCATTGGCCATTTATGCGTTAGCTCTCGGTCGAGTTGGTTAGCAGATTGTTAGCGTTGAGAGTCATCACTCAGAATGGCGGGCTCATGCCTGGCGGAATTGGCATCCCGGCAGTCACCTCTTTCATGCGTTCATGCATCGCCGCTTCGCTCTTAGCCTTGGTGTCGTTATGTGCCGCGACGATCAAATCTTCGAGTATCTCGACATTGTCATCCTTGAACAGCGCCGGGTCGATCTTGACGCCGCGTATGTCGCCCTTGCCGGTCAGCGACACGCTCACTATGCCACCGCCGGAACGGCCTTCAACCGCTAGCGCAGCAAGCTCGGCCTACATGGCCTCCATCTTGCCTTTCATTTCGCTGGCGGCCTTCATCATACCCATAATGTCTTTCATTCGTCGTCCTCTTCAGGTGAGGGCGAAGGAGCGTTTTCAACAATGGCGGCGTCATCGCGTACCTTGACGTTGACCACCTTGGCCCCGGGAAATGTTTCAAGAATGGCTCTCACCAGAGGGTCCTCATGCGCAACGGCATGATCGGCCTGTTTGCGCTGTTCGGTCTCCTGACGCACCGTTAGCCCCTCGGGAGACTTGTTGGACACCATTACCAGCCAGCGCTCGCCGGTCCAGGCCTGCAGCCGAGCCGACAAGGTCGCGATGATGCCCGGATTCGTGCCATCTAGCAGGACCACCTCAATGCGGCCCCGTTCGAATGAAATGGGCCGCATCGAGCCTTCCAGCGCCAACTTGACCAGCACGTCGCGCTTGGCTTGCGCCAGGGCAATCAGCTCCTTGTAGCTGCTCACTGTGGCCAGAGCCGGTGCGATCACGGCCTGCGGCATGACAGGATGGCTGGCAATGGCCTCGGTAGCCACCGGGCGAGGCTGCTCAACCCTCATCGCCGATGAGCCACCCGAAGACCTACAGGAGGGGCCGTGTGGTATTGGCGTCATCGACTGCATGGCCGAGGCAGGCGCGGGCTGATTGGCCAGCTTGGCGATCAGATCATCCGGGCTGGGCAGATCGGCGGCATAAGCCAGCCGGATCAGCGTCATTTCGGCGGCCTGCAGCCCATTGTTGGCCCGCGCCACCTCGTCATAGCCCTTGAACAGGATCTGCCAGGCTCGCGTCAGCGCTCGCATTGGCAGCCTGCCGGCCAGTTCGGCGCCGCGTTTGCGCTCGTCGGGTGTCAGGGGCACGTCATCGGCCGCCGCCGGCACCACCTTGATGCGGGTAACCAGATGGGTGAAATCAGTTAGATCGGCGACCAGTGTCTGTGGATCGGCACCCATGTCGTAAAGATTGCGCATGATCTCGATGGCGTCGCCAATCTGGCCACTCATCAGTTCTTCGAACAGGTCAATTATCCGCGCCCGGTCGCCAAGGCCGAGCATAGCCTTGATCGTTGCCGCCGTCACCAGGCCATTGCCATGGGCAATGGCCTGGTCGAGCAGGCTCAGATTGTCACGGGCCGAGCCTTCGCCAGCGCGCACGATCATCGCCAGTGCTTCGGGCTCGAAGCCGATGCCCTCCTGGCTCAGGATAGATTCGAGATAGCGCAACATGATCTCGGGCGTGATGCGGCGCAGATCAAACCGCATGCAGCGGCTTAGGATCGTCACCGGAACTTTGCGAATCTCGGTAGTGGCAAAGATGAACTTCACATAGGACGGGGGCTCTTCCAGAGTCTTGAGTAGTCCGTTGAAGGCCGCCATGGACAGCATGTGCACTTCGTCGATCACATAGACTTTGTACGGTGCCGATGAGGGCGCGTACTTGACCGAATCGATGATCTCGCGAATGTCGCCAATGCCAGTATTAGAGGCGGCGTCCATTTCGATCACATCGACATGACGGCCTTCAATGATGGCCCGGCAGTGCTCCCCCTCAACGCTAAGGTCGAGCGTCGGGTGCGGCCCACTGGCGTCTTCATAGTTGAAAGCCCGCGCCAGAATGCGGGCGGTCGTGGTTTTACCCACGCCGCGCACCCCGGTTAGAATGAAGGCGTGATGGATGCGGTTCTGTGCGAACGCATTGCCCAGCGTCTGGACCATCGCATCCTGGCCGACAAGCGTCGTGAAGTCGCGCGGCCGGTATTTGCGGGCGAGAACGAGATAGGGTGAGGTCGTAGCGTCAGCCATCGTACCCCTCTAGGTCAAGGTTCGGGAACCTGCCTATGGTTATGGGACCATTATTAGAGGCAAGTAGGAGGCTGGCAACGACCCGTGAAGGTCTCGTTGGGGCTGCTTCCTTCCGGACCTGACCCGGTTGGCGAGGAACACGTCCGCGCCAACCTCCCGAGGGGCTATATGCGAATTAATTGCGCCGATGGCAAGGCCTTTAGCTTTCCTGTTGATAAGGCCGCGGGTAATGCACCAGTGTCACCAGGACCACCGAGATGAACATCAGCAGGTACCACAAGCTTAGTTTGCTCCAGCCAACCAGCGTCCAGCCATCGACCTGATCGAGGTAAACCCAAGCGTGCGACCAGGTGCCGATGTTCTCCACTATTCAGATGAACAGGGCCACCAGCAGGAAAGCAAGTAGCATGGGCATGCGGTGGCGGAAGCGGAATATGCGATAATGCATGGCGCTCCTCCAGTACAAAGCCGTAATGGCAACGAACAGCACCCAGCGAAAATCGAAAATCATAGTGGTGGCTGAAGAAATTGACGTAGGCAGCTACTGCCAGCACTGCGGTCACCCATTGCGGCGGATAGGCGGAAAAGCGGATGTCGAAAATGCGCTGGATATGTGCCATGTAGGAGCCGACACAGGCATACATGCAGCCAGAAAACAGAGGCACGCTGCCGATCCGGAACAATGCGTCCTCGGGATAGGTCCGCGATCCAGCGTAAGTCTTGAACAGCTCCATGCCGGCGCCGACCAGATGGAAAATCAGGATGACGCGGGCTTCTTCCCAGGTCTAGAGCCGGAACAGGACCATGCCGATCTGGATAACCAGGGTAGCCACGAACCAGGCGTCGTAGCGCGCAATGCTGACCTCCGGCCATCACAGCCGGGTGACCTGGATCATGCCCAGCATGAGGCAGCCGAACAGGCATGTCCAGGTCTGTTTGAGGCCGAACACCAGAAGCTCCACGGTCCGTCGACAAACCGTCCACGTGGCAACCCAGCCAATGACCGCGTGCGCGGTTCTTGCTCCGCTTCACTGGGCTGGTTATGCCCTGAGCCATGTCTCCAAATTGTGGCGGTGCGCTGTCGGCTAGGCAAGTTCATCGGAGTGTGCATTTATGGCCAAGCGGCAACCAACTTCATTGCGGACCTTCAAACAGGATGTGGCCTCCGCCAAGCTTGCACCGAGAACACCCCAGACCGAGTCGTCGGCCTTCCAACTGGCTTTTGCCGATGACGAATTCCTGACCTCCGACGAAACGCGCGGCATCCGCTTTCAGCTTGAATATCTCAAGGCCGAACTCTCGCTGCGCGAACGCGGCATCAACTCTACCGTCGTGTTGTTTGGCGGGGCACGGCTCCCCGAGCCGGGCAAGGACGCCTGGACCGCCAAAAACGATGTGCAGCGTAAGAACCTGCTGGCTGCCGCGCGATACTATGGCCCGATCGCGGTGGTCGTCAGGTCGTGCGGGTAAGTCGCGCCGAACAGACAGTGCAGCGACCAGGTCGATACTGCAATACGGTCAGGGTCGATATGGGCCATTATGAGTTTCTCCATTTGCGCGGGCACTTCCACGCCGCTGATCTGGCAGTCTATTTGACCGACGCCACCTATACTTATCGGACAGATCCACGTCATCGATGGCGAATGGATCGCCCCAGGCCTCACGGCTCGCGCAGTTCGAAGGCGAATGTCTCGAGCGTCGTGTCGCCGGACATGATCTCGATGAGATAGTCGTCCGCCGTGTCGCCGATGGCGACACACCAGCCACTGCTGATCCAGCTATTCTCGGGAGACAGGGTCAGCGGCGTGGTGGCCGTGAGCAGGTCGTCGGAGGGGGTTGTCATGCTGTCGGCGCCTAGTTCCCAAGTCGCAGGGAGGGGCGAGCAAGGTTTATAGATCTCAGTGACATTTACATCGCCCTTGACCTTTTGCAGATGCAGGTGCCAATCGTAGCAAGTGCCTTCCGTCAACGGCACCTGCGTCGTGCTCGCCTCGACATAATTGCCCGAAGTGTCGGGCACAGAGGTCGCAAGTCGCTCTCCAACACCGTCAGCGTCCAGGCAGATTGCGTCAGAGCCAGCACATTCAACACCAATACCAGTTTTCTCATGCCGGCTCCCCCTGACGCCTAGCCTGTTAGTTGGCCCATTCGCCCTTGCGCATTACCGGCTCAACGCTACCATCGACATGAACCCCGTCAATGTCGATCTTGTCTGAGCCGATCATCCAGTCGATATGGATGTTCGAGCTGTTGCCGCCGCGGGCATTGATTTCGGCCTGGGTCAGATCCTTGCCGCCAACAAAGCAATCTGAATAGCACTGGCCCTGCGCGATGTGGCAGGACGCATTCTCGTCATAGAGCGTGTTGAAGAACAGGATACCCGAAGCCGAGATGGGTGAGGAATGCGGCACCAGCGCCACTTCGCCGAGGTGACGGCCGCCCTCATCGGTGTCGAGCACCTTGTTGAAGGCGTCCTGTCCCTTGGACGCCTTGAGTTCAACCAGTCGTCCACCCTCGAACCGCGCCTGCATTTCCTCGATTAGCATACCATTGTGGCTCAGTGGCTTGGTGGCCACGACATAGCCATCGACGCGCAGTCGGTGCGGGGTGGTGAACACTTCTTCGGTTGGGATATTGGGGTTGCAAGTAATGCCGTTCTTGGCTTCTGATGCGCCCCCTTTCCAGCGGTGGGCATCGGCCAGCCCAACGGTCAGATCGGTGCCCGGACCGGTATATTTCAGCGCCGAGAACGACTTGCCATTCAGCCAGGTCCAACGCGCCTTCAGATTAGCGTTGTGCTCAGCCCAGGCAGCGATGGGATCATCCGCATCGACGCGCGATGCCTTGAAGATCGCATCGGCCAGCTTGCCGACGGCAACCTCTTCGCTGTCATTGGGAAACACCAGTTTTGCCCAGGCAGCGCTGGGGTAGGAGACGATGTTCCAGTTGATGTCAAAGCCGGCGATCAGCTGCAGCGCCGGTTTGTAGGCCGCCGAATTGGCACGCTGGGCCCGGCTGACCTTATCAGGATCCTGCCCGCTCAGCATCATCGGATTGTCGCCCGCAATAGCCAGTCGGGCCGCATTGCCCTTGAAGGCTTCAGCCATGCCCGAATAGAGCCAGCCCGCCGCCTTGTCGAAACTGGCGTCATGGGCATGTTGATAGCGGGCCAGGGTGGCTTCCTCATCCGAATAAATCGCGGTCACCACGCCTGCACCGGCTTTGTAGGCATGCTCGGTGATGCGGCGAACCAGTGGCGCGGCCGTCATCGGCGCTGTCACCACCAGATCCTGACCCTCGGCCAGCTGCAAGCCGACTTTGATGGCGACCTGGGCGAGTTTATCGAGCTTGACGGGATTAATGATCATTTGGGCGAAAGCCTTTTGGTTTGAATCGGTTGGCGCGACCCTATGCTCGGTACGGCATCTGCGCCATCCAGGCAAAACGCAAAATTTCTTGACCTGAATTAATGGTGAAGCTCGCTCGCCATGCGAGCAAGAAGCTCTCACTATCGGAGTTTCGATCATGGTTGCCAATCTGGGTTTGGTTCTGTTCGGCGTCAGCAGCATATTCGTGTTGTTCATGGTAGGTCTGGCCTGTGGCACTTGGATGACCCGCAAAATCGACCTCAAGTCCTAGCGCCGCCCAACGACCGCAAATTGTCTCTCGGCTCTCGTGGGTTTACTCGGGAGTCGACGCGCCTGTCTGGTTGCTGTATCGGGTCGCACTGATCGAGCGTGAGCTCGACAATAGTCAGGATGCTGAGGTCCTGGTATGTCGCCGACAGAGTCCCTAGCGAGAGCTTGTGGCTTTCCTGCATCACTTGCGCCACGGATGTGGTTTTCCCGATTGGCAAGTGCGGTGGCTTTTGCTACAAGTTTCGAACCGCTTCAGATCACCAACCAGGGAGGCGTTGTATGACAGTGACACTCATCAAACTCCCGGCAGGCAAATTTAGGGCCTAGGTCCCTGCTATCCGCGGCCCGCCGACAAGGGCCGCCGCTCGCGGTTCTTTCCATCATAGCCCGATCGATCTGACCGGATCATTTCATCCCATTTCGACTGTGTCTTTATATTATCTCTGTTTTTGAGGGCCGACCACCGGAAAACGGGGTCGGGCTGCCAATATGAGTCGCAAGAAACTCGATTTCCGCGCCGACACGCTCCGCGACGTGCTCGGCTACACCTTTCGCCACTGGGCTAAGCAGCCATGGCGGGCGACGTTGATCGCCACGCTGGTGCTCGGCGCCACCCTGGCCGAGGCGTTTAGTCCGATCTTTGCCGGACGCATGGTGGACGCAGTTGCTTCTGGAAGCGGCATCAATGAAGCCTTTTGGAGTGCTGCTCTGTCGGCATTCCTGATCATGCTCAGCCTCTTTGTGGGTTCGGTCGTTCTGCGCCAACTAGTGTTCTTCAGCCTGATCGGATTTACACTGAGGATGATGAAAGACGTCATCGCCGATGCCTTTCATCGAGTGCAGCGGTTTTCGACCGATTGGCACGCCAACAGCTTTGCTGGTTCGACCGTACGCAAGATCACGCGTGGTTCGGGCGCGCTCGACCTGCTCAACGACACGCTGTTGATTGCCCTGTGGCCCTCCATTGTCATGCTGGTGGGCGCGACCGCTATTCTGGGAGCCGCCTGGCCGGTCATGGGCCTGGTTGTTGGTCTGGGCTCGCTGCTCTATGTCGGACTAACATTTTGGATGCAGGTCGGCTTTGTCGCGCCCGCCGGTACATTGGCCAATGCCTGGGATACCAGGATGGGCGGTGCGCTGGCCGACGCGGTCAGCTGCAACTCGGTGGTCAAGGCCTTCGGTGCCGAGACCCGCGAGGAAGCCATTCTTGAGCGGGTCGTTGGCAAATGGCGCAAGCGCACAAGACGGGTCTGGCAGCGCGGCACACTCAGTGGTGGCGCCTACGGCCTCATGCTCGCGGCGATGCAAGCAGCCATTCTGGGCACGGCGCTCCTGCTGTGGCGCCAGGGCCTGGCAACGCCAGGTGACATTACCTTCGTGTTGACCATGTTCTTTGTGTTGCAGGGGCATCTGCGCGATGTTGCTCAGCACATCCGTAATCTGCAACTCTCGGTCAATGATATGGAGGAGCTAGTGGCCCTCGATGGTCAGCCTCTAGGGATTGAAGACCATGCCGGGGCCGGCCCGATCCGGATCGGCGCCGGGGCCATCGCGTTTGACAATGTCACGTTCCAGTATGGCGCGCACGCCACCCCGTTGTATCGGGATTTCTTGGTCAAGATCGCCCCAGGTGAACGGGTCGGGCTGGTGGGTCACTCTGGCTCAGGCAAGACCACCTTTGTCAAGCTGATCCAGCGGCTCTACGACATCAATCAGGGTACCATCACCATTGATGGGCAGAACATTGCCAATGTGCAGCAGTCCAGCCTGCGCGGCCAGATCGCCATCGTGCAGCAGGAACCAATCCTGTTTCATCGGACCCTGGCCGAGAACATCGCCTATGCCCGCCCTAGCGCGACACGTGCCGAGATCGAGCTGGCAGCAATCCAGGCCAATGCCCACCACTTCATTGTCGATCTGCCCAAGGGCTATGAGACCATGGTGGGTGAGCGGGGCGTCAAACTGTCGAGTGGCGAGCGGCAGCGCGTCGCCATTGCCCGGGCGTTCCTGGCCGATGCGCGGCTGTTGATCCTAGATGAAGCGACCTCAAGCCTGGACAGCGAAAGCGAAGTCCAGATCCAAGAGGCCATGGAGCGCCTGATGGTGGGTCGTACCACGCTGGTGATTGCCCACCGGCTGTCGACGGTGCGGGGGCTTGATCGCCTGTTGGTGTTTGATAGGGGACGCATCGTTGAAGAGGGTGATCACCAGGCGCTGATCAAGCTCAAGGGTGGCATTTATCGCCGTCTGTTCGAGCGTCAGGCGCTGGAGCTGACCAAGGGCCTCAATGTGGCCTGAGCAAGAAGAAACGCCAGGGCAAGTCCCCGACGTTTTGTATTTTGGTTAGGCGCACTAAGCCTAGGCAGCGCAGGCCATGCTGCACTGCGACCGACCACGGCTGACCTTGAAGATGTTGACAATCGCGTCGAGCTGAGTGGCCTGGGTTTCGGTCTGCTCGATGGAAGCATTCTTTATCTTCCATCAGTGCCGCGTTGTGCTGGATCATCTCGTCCATCTGACGCACCGTGACGCTGACTTCGCTGATTGCCGGTGGACTGTTCCTGGCTGTCGCTGGAAATGCCGTCCATCAGCATCGAACTGGCGCGCACGCCTTCCAGAATACCATTGAGACGTTCTGCCGCATCGGCAGCCAGCCGGCTGTCTGCGCGCACTTCATTGGCGCTCTGTTCGATCAGCACCTTGACGTCTGCCAACGCCGAAGCTGTCGGCTGCGCTAGCCGCCGCATTTCCACAGCCGCGACAGTAAAGCCCTTGCCGATATCGCCTGCCCGGGCCACTTCCACCGAAGCGTTCAGCGCCAGCAGATTAGCCTGGAAGGCGATGTCTTAGAGATCTTGGAGGAGGAACTGGTGATGCGTTCCATCGCGCTGGTCGCCTGGGCCATGATCTCACCACTCTGTTCGGCCGAGACGGTAACATCCTCGGTCTTATCCCTTGGCATTCTGCGCCCACTTGGCGTTTTCCATCACGGTGGTCGCCAGCTGCTTCATGGCGGCCGAGGTTGCCTCGATAGTGGCGGCCTGACGCTTGGTGCGTTCGCTCAGATCATTGGCGCCGGCCAGAATTTCGCTGGTCGCTGTCTTGAGCGAGCGCGACGCGCCCTGCAGCTGGGCAACGATATCGGCCAGCTCTGCGGCAATGGCATTGGTATTGTTCTTGAGAGCGCCGAACGCCCCCCTTCGTAATGGCCGGTAATGCGCTGGGTCAGGTCGGTATTGGCGATGGCCGACAGCACCTTGCCGGTTTCAGCCAAGCCGCGATCAACCGCTTCGACCAGGCCGTTGATGCCGATTGCTAGGTCGTTGAGCTCGTTATCGCTAAAATTGGTCGGGACGCGCCGCTCGAAGTTGCCGGCACTGGCGGCCTGCATCACCGAGCGCACTTCGGTTTGTAGCAGCGCCATCATGTCGGCTCGTTCAACAATGCTCAGATTGCGATCGGCTTCTTCGGCGCTCAGCGCCGCAACGTGTTTGGCATTCTGGCGAAATACTTCGATCGCCCGAGCCATGGCACCGATCTCGTCCTTAGCCTGGGAAACTGGAATGTCCACATCGAGCGCGCCATCGGCTAGTTAGAGCATGGCCTGGGTCAGTTTGCGCATCGGATTGACAATCGTCCGACGACCCATCAGTATGCTCGCGACCAGCCCGATAACGATACCGGCGGCAGCCAAAATGGCTAGTGTCAGCATGGCGGTGAACGCCGGAGCTTCAGCCTCGATGCGCATGCTGGCCATCAACTCGCCCGAATAGCGGCTATACATCTTGATCGTGTCGGTCATCACCTGCTGGGCAGCGGGTGTTTCGGCCAGAGCTGCGTTGAGCGCATCGGCATCGAACGGCTTGGCCGCAGCAACAACTAGCATATTGTTGATTTTGGCGAAATAGGCATCCATCATCGGCTTGACGTCCGCCAGCTAAGCCACCTCGCTGGCGTCGGCAGCCTTTTCGATGATCGGGAAGTGCCCCTTCATCTCGGCCATGCGACGGTCCGCCTGGGTGACGAAGTCAGTAACGGTATCCGGACTCAGCACCAGTTGATAG
>JALBVE010000015.1 GCA_025050575.1 Candidatus Devosia symbiotica | reverse complement strand
ATCAGCTTGTCGGCTGCGAAAACGGCCTGCAGCTCCGCGTCTATCGCGACCAGGCTGGCCTCGAATGGCGTCAGGATAACCCCAACTACATGTGGTTCACCGAATTCGGCAAGCCCAAGCAATTGCTGACGCGCGGCGGCGCCATCTTGGGCAATGCGGCCTCCACCATGAATGTACACATCTTTTCTAGTCACCCTGGGAGACGTTCGCGACTCTTAGTATACAGTCAGTTTGCGGCGATTATCCGCAGCGAGGGCAGTGCCTATGCAGGCTTGCTGCCGACGCTGGTCGACGGCGTCAAAGGCATGCAGTTCATTGTAGCATCGGTGCAGTCTAGCCAGAATGACGGCAAATGGATCAGGCTCAGCGACGTCTAAGCTGTCCCAGCGAGCCCATGAAATTTGTTACCCCGGCTGCGGTCGGGATGATTTGTTTTGGTCCTACTAGATACACTCTATCGCATAACCGGCTTGCGCCAACAGGTCGAGCACATTGCCATCGCCGATCAGATCGGGCTGCGCCGACAACGACCAGGTTTTCGGTATTGTCGGTTAGCATTTGTCGTAATGGCGCCAGCCAGTTGCGATTGCAGCTATAGAAGGCGGTCTATGAACACACTGTTGGTCTCGCCTATTTCCGCCGCGAGCAGGGCTGCCAGGTGCTTCGGCTCGCCGGTCACCCAGTTATGCATCAGCTTGCCCATCAGCTTGGGCATTGTGGGGATTTCATCAAGAGTTGCCATCAACATGGCCACTTGCTCGTCGTCCCAGGCGCCGGCCAACACCGCCAATTGCTGTTCGCTGGTCTCCAGATAACCCTGCCGTTATGCCGCGACTTCTGGTTGCAGCACGAACTCGACCCCTGGGCATGGTAGCCCATCGGCGTCAGGGCAGCGACCGAGATCGTGTTGGCCGCCATCCACGGAGGCATCGCCAGAATCAAACCCATCAGCAGCGAAAACGAAGCGGCAAACTGGGGCAGCCGTCGTTCCGTAATGACATCGGTCAGCAGCGTATCATCGACGTAGATGCCCTGCACGAAAGCCTGGTCGCCCATTTCTGCTATTGCGGTTGGGCCAATATCGATTCCAAATACCACTTGGTCAGCGGTCGCCAAGGTGGCGTCAAACAACGGCATGCGCCACGACACATGCTCGAGCAATACGTGGATTGAGCCAAAAAGCCAGATCGCGCCGTTCTGATCACTCACTCCCCATACGCTAATTGCCCGCTTCGCTGGGCGGCTGCCAGAGTTCGACGAGATTATCTTCGGTGTCGTGGATGCGGGCAAAGCGGCCGGTCTCGGGCGTGTCCTAACTCCGCGCGGGTTTTAACCACGATTCCGGCCTAGTTGAGCTGGGAGGTAAGCGCGCCGATATCATCGACACAAAAATTGATCATCCACTGCCGGTCGGCGGCGAAATAGTCGGTGTCGGATTTGAACGGTGCGAATACGGTCTGGTCCGCTTGCTGATCCCAGAAGCCCGGCACACCGAGGTGTTTTTCATACTACGCGGCCAGAGCAGTCGTGTCACGCGCACGAAAGAATAGTCTATCGATACCAACCGCTTTGCCAATAAATGTGTCCCTCCCTGATGCCAAACAGGAAACACCCAGGCCCAGGGATCGCGCAAGCCCGTTGGGAGCGAAAATGATGCGCGCGCCACAGACGCCTGATTTGCCAAAATCCGTCTGCCCGGCTATCCAATAAAACAAATGCGCCGCAATCGCGTGCAGCGCATATCAGAATTAAATCAGGAGGCAGAATCTAGTGCGTCCAAGGTATCTTGCGGTCGGCCCGAAAATTGTTGGGGTAGCTTGAGCGCTTTGGAACAGTGTCATGTGCGGGCTGCACCGAATAGGCGATGCCATTCTTCTGCGCATAGGTCTCGGCATCTTTCTGACTGTCGAAAGTCAGGCGAACCTGCTGCCGGGTGTCTGTCGAGGTCGTATAGCCCATCAGCGGATCAATCGAGGGCGGTTCCACTAGTTCGTACACCAGAACCCACTGCTTGGATTTGCCTTTTCCCGACTGCATGGCATTTGGGGCCGGGCGGTAAATGCGGGCGGTCATGCGAAAGTCCTCAACACGATGCGGTGCGCTAAAAGGCGAAATGTGATGGTCGGAGTACAAAGATTCGAACTTTGGACCCCTGGTTCCCAAAACCAGTGCTCTACCAGGCTGAGCTACACTCCGAGATCACCGCTATTACCTAGCGTTCTTGGCGATGTAGAGCAAGCGT
Organism: Candidatus Devosia symbiotica; assembly: GCA_025050575.1. Classification (GTDB taxonomy): domain Bacteria; phylum Pseudomonadota; class Alphaproteobacteria; order Rhizobiales; family Devosiaceae; genus Devosia; species Devosia symbiotica. The sequence goes on along the minus strand of JALBVE010000015.1, from coordinate 31,873 downwards.
AACCACACTAACTTTCTTTGGATTGACGAAAACTTCCCACAAGTTCAATAATAAAGCATGCTAAACCTTGTTCGCCGCTGGCCCTTTGGCCTTACCCGCAAATCCTGGCCAGATGCCGCCGCAGCGGTGATTTTGGTGCTGTTCGTGTTGATATTCTTTGACGCGTGGATCTCACAGACTCTGCAAGTCTGGCCCGAGATGTGGCACGCGCCCTTTGCCTTCATCACCGATATAGGCTTGTCCGACTGGGTGTTGATCCCCTCATTTCTGGTTTTGGTGCTGGCATTTGTCGCCGTCAGATTGCCGCTTGGGCGCTATCGGCGCGCGGCCCATGAGCTTGCGCTGCTGGCCAGCTTTATCTTTGTCGGAGTCGGGTTGCCCGGTCTGGTCTCAAATCTGATCAAGCGCCTGATTGGCCGCGCGCGGCCGGAGTTTTTTCAGGATCTTGGCAGTTTCTATTTTCAGCCCCTGCTCAATGACTCAACCTTTCAGAGCTTCCCGTCCGGACACAGCACCACGGCCATCGGCTCCGCGCTGGTGTTTAGCTTCATGCTGCCGCGATATCATGGCCTGTTCCTGCTGATCGGTGTGATGACCGGCCTGTCGCGCATTGTCATCGGCATGCACTATCCCACCGACGTCGTCGCAGGCTTCGTGCTGGGTGCGCTCGGCGCATACGCCGTGCGCAATGTCTTTGCCGGCCGACGCTGGCTATTCGCGGTCCGCCGTGATGGTACCGTGTGCTTTCGCGGCCTGCCCAATTTGCGCCGCCTGTTCAGGCGCTGCCGCTAGCGAGCCTCGGCGTATCGTTTGATCGCCGCTGACAGGTCGGCTTTGAGATCATCCACGCCCTCAAGTCCGATATGCAGTCGGAACAGATTGCCTTTGGCCGTCCAGAGCTTGGCAGTGCGATTTGCCCCCAGCATGACCAGGGTGCACAGGCTTTCGTAGCCAGTCCAGCAAAGCCCCATCGAGAACAGGCCAAGCCCATCCACGAATGCCGCCACCGCAGCGCGCGGGGCAGGGGCTAGCAGGACGCTGAACAGGCTCCCCGAGCTGGTGAAGTCGCGCTTGAACAGGGCGCGGTCGGGATGACTGGGTAGTCCAGGGTGCAGAACCTGCACCACCTCCGGCTGGCCCTCGAGCTAGCTGGTAATCTCGAGGGCCCGCGCCTGATGTTCCTTCATCCGGAACCCTAGCGTATGCAGGCCGCACGCCACCAGAAACGTATCATCGCCCGAGGTGCAGAACCCCAGCAGGGCGTGGGTCGATTCGACCTCGGGCCAGGCCGCTTCGGTCGTCGAGATCGTGCCGGCGAAAGCGTCTGAATGATCCACAAATAGCTTGGTGTCGGCATGGACCACCAGATCGGCGCCCAGCGCCAGCGGCTGGTGTATAGAGCGGACTGGCCTAGCTATTATCGACGATCAACCGCGCCTCAATTGCCATGGGCAGTGGCGGCTAGCGCCGGAATATCCTGCACCTCAAAAGTCAGTGATCCCGGGCTTTCTGGCTCATAAGCGCTGTCCGTTATCAGCATGTCATCGCCCGCCTTGACGCAACTCAGCACCGCAATGGTGATGGCGGCCAGGCCCGACGGCATCAGCCCTGTGCGATAGGCCCCTTCGAGTTCATTGATCACTGCTTCAACGCTCTCGGTCGTCGGATTGCCGGCACGGCTATTAGAGGAAACGCTGCTTGTGCCCGACAATGTCGTCCAGAGTTTTGAACAGAATAGTAGAGCCGCGATATACCGGTGTATTCACAAATCCGAATTGATCATCAGGCGCTCGGCCGAGGTGTGTCAGAACCGTCTCGACCGACTGATTCACGGCACTGCCGGTTTTTTTATCATTCATGCTGGGCTCAATCATGCTGGGCTCAATGCTCATAATCCGGTCAAACAAAAAAGTGTCCAATTAAAGTGACAGTTTTGCTGTCCCAAGGTAGCTTTCTGCCCTTGACGCACAGGGCAATAGACGCTTGCATGCATAGCAGCATCGCAACTGCTCTTGTAATAGAGTGAGGTGCCACTGTGGAATTGGGTTTGCCCATTACCGCGGGACACACGGTCAGGAAATAAAAGGCAACAACAATGCAAAAAACGCTCGTAACGATCGCACTTGCGGCCACCGTTGGCCTCGGCGCGACGGCTGCAGCTCAGGCAGGCATTCTCGAGGACGTGATGGCTAAGGGTTATGTCCAGTGTGGCGTAACCAGTGGCGTGGCAGGCTTCTCTGCACCCGATTCTAACAATGTTTGGACCGGTCTGGAAGTCGACTATTGTCGTGCCCTTGCTGCAGCTGTCTTTAATGACGCCGATGCTGTCCGCTTCACCTCGCTGACCGGTCAGGAACGCTTCACGGCGCTTTCGGCCGGTGAAATTGACGTTCTGTCGCGCGCAGCTACCTGGACCATGAGCCGCGATACCCAGCTCGGTATCAGCTTTGTCGGTACGATGTTCTATGATGGTCAGGGCTTTATGGTCCGCAAGTCTGATGGCATCGAGTCGGCTCTGGACCTGTCGGGCGCCGCCATCTGCATGAAATCAGGCACCACGACTGAATTGAACGCTGCTGACTACTTTGCCGCCAATGGCATGGAATTTAACACTGTGGTATTTGTTGATAAGGACGAAGTTGTGAAGGCCTATGAAGATGGCCGTTGCGACGTCTACACCACAGACTCTTCGGCCCTAGCTGCTGAGCGCTCCAAGTTCGCCGTTCCGAACGATCACATCATTCTTCCAGAAATCATCTCCAAGGAGCCACTGGGTCCTGTGGTTCGCGCTGGCGACACTACTTGGTTCAATATTGCGCGCTGGACCTATTTTGCTCTGCTCGAATCTGAAGAACTCGGCGTCTCGCAAGCCAATGTTGATGAGATGCTCGGTTCGGACAATCCGGCCATCAAGCGTCTTCTTGGCGTTGAAGGCGACTTCGGAACCCCGCTCGGTCTGACCAAAGACTGGGCTTACCAGATCGTCAAGCTAGTCGGTAACTATGCCGAATCCTATGATCGCAACCTTGGCCCAGCCACCCCGATCGGTCTGGAGCGCGGCCTGAATGCGCTTTGGAAGAATGGCGGCATCCAGTACGCCCCACCAATTCGCTAAACTGAACTAGGGCTCGGTGCTCCCAATGGGGAGCCGGGTCTTCTGTTTCAATGTTAGTCGCCGTGAAAGGCGACGCGTGGAACAGCAGTGTTTTTGGCGGCTTGGGGACTAATCACATGACTGCGCTTGATTCGGGGCCTTCGACGGCCCCCAAGACCTTCTTTTTCAACGATCCGGTGATCCGCGGGATTGTCTGCCAGATCGTGGTAGCCATAATCTTGGTGTCGTTCATCGTCTGGATCATCGGCAATACAGCCGCTAATCTGACGGCGCAGAACAAGACTACCGGATTTGATTTTCTCTGGAAAACGGCCGGGTTTGATATCAGCTTTACGCTGCTGCCCTGGACACGCGCGTCCATCTACTGGCAGGCTTTTCTGGTCGGTATCACCAATACCCTACTGGTTGCTTTCATTGGCATCGTCGCAGCCACCGTGCTTGGCTTCACCATTGGTATCGCGCGGCTGAGCAGCAATTTCATTGTTTCGAGCCTGGCCACGATCTACGTCGAAACCATTCGCAACATTCCTCTGCTGTTGCAGCTGTTCTTCTGGTACTTCGCCGTTCTCAATACCATGCCCGCAGTCCGCGAATCCTACGAACTGCCGCTGGATTCCTTTATCAATCAGCGCGGCATTTTCGTCCCCAAGCCGATGCCTGATCCACAGTTTGCCTTTGTTTGGATTGCGCTCCTGGTGGCAATTGCGGCCGTGTTCGGCCTGCGCTACTGGGTCATCAGGCGTTTGGAAACCACCGGCAAGCGCTTTCCGGTATTCTTGACGTCGGTCGTCGTCCTTGTCCTGTTGCCGGCAATTGTCTGGCTGGTGAGCGGCGCAGACTTGGCCTTTGAAATCCCCGTGCTGGAACGCTTCAGTTTCAAGGGGGGCGTGCAATTGCCACCCGAGTTCCTAGCCTTGCTGTTTGGCCTGACAATCTACACCGCATCCTTCATCGCCGAGACGGTTCGTGGCGGTATCCAGGCCGTGAGCCATGGGCAAACCGAAGCGGCTCAATCATTAGGTCTAAAGGAAGGTGATCGCCTGCAACTGGTTATCGTGCCACAGGCCATGCGTGTCATTGTGCCGCCGCTGACAAGCCAATATCTCAATCTGACGAAGAATTCTTCGCTGGGCGCCGCTATCGGCTACCCTGAACTGGTCAATGTCTTCTCCGGTACCGCATTGAACCAGACCGGTCGAGCAATTGAGTGTATCGCACTGACGATGTTGGTCTATCTGACCTTTTCGCTTCTGACTTCGGCGATCATGAATTGGTATAATGCCCGCGTCAGCCTGGTCGAACGGTAGGAGATCAGCTATGACCAATATTGGATTTGTTCGTTCAGAACTAATACCCGCCAAACCGGCTCCAAACCGCATCAGCGGGCCAATGGCCTGGGTGCAGAAGAACCTGTTTGCTACGCCAATGGACGCTGTGCTCACCGTATTCGGCATGCTGTTCCTGCTCTGGATCGTGCCCCCATTATTCAATTTTGTCATCGGCCAAGCCGTTGGCCCGTCTGGCACGGTCGAAGAATGCCGCGCCGTCGACGCCGGGGCATGTTGGGCTTATATCTATAACGAGATGAAATTCTTCATCTACGGCTTCTTCGACATCGCCGAGCAATGGCGCCCTAACATCGTCTTTGCATTGGGTGCCTTGCTGTTCGTGCCACTGTTGATACCCAAAGTGCCGTTCAAGCGCGTCAACGCCATTCTGTTCCTGCTCGTCTACCCAGCGGTTAGCTATATCCTACTCGCCGGTGGCGTTTTCGGATTGCTGGAAATGCCAACTCAGAAATGGGGCGGCCTGCTGATCACCCTGATTATCTCTGTCGTAGGTATCACGCTGTCATTCCCGCTTGGCATCGTTCTGGCACTGGGGCGGCAATCGACTTTGCCGGTGATCAAGACGCTTTGTGTGGCGTTTATCGAGCTGATCCGCGCTGTGCCGTTGATCACTATCCTGTTCATGGCGTCGATCATGTTGCCGCTGTTTATGCCGCAAGGCACCACGATGGATAAATTGCTGCGGGCTCTGGTGGGCGTTACCCTGTTCACCTCGGCCTATATGGCCGAAGTAGTCCGTGGCGGTCTGCAGGCTATTCCACGTGGCCAATACGAGGCTGGGGCCTCGCTTGGTCTGGGATATTCGCAACGGATGTATTTCATCATCTTGCCCCAGGCGCTCAAGCACGTGATCCCAGGCATCGTGAACAACTTCATTTCGCTCTTCAAAGATACGTCCCTTGTCTATATCGTGGGCATGAAAGATCTGCTCGAAGCCGTCAAAACCAAGAACGACTCTGCATTGGAGTGGCAGTCATCCAACACGGCGACAACAGGTTATCTATTTGCCGCCATGGTCTTCTGGATCTTTTGTTTCTCCATGTCGCGCTATTCCATCTTCATGGAGCGCCGTCTCAATACTGGCCATAAGAGGTAGTTCCAGTGACACAAACTTCCCAGACTACCGCAGATCAAGTTCAGAGTGCTAAAAAGGCCCCGGCGATCGGCACTAGACCGGCGATAGAAATCATCGGCATGCACAAATGGTACAGTGACTTCCACGTCTTGCGCGATATTAACCTGACGGTGCAGGATGGCGAACGCATTGTCATCGCTGGACCTTCGGGCTCGGGCAAGTCGACCCTGATCCGTTGCGTCAATCGTCTTGAGGAGCATCAAGAAGGCCAGATCATCGTCAATGGCGTTGAGCTAACCGCCGATCTCAAGCGTATTGATGAAGTGCGTCGCGAAGTGGGTATGGTCTTTCAGCACTTCAATCTATTCCCACATCTGACCATCCTGCAGAACTTGACACTGGCCCCAATCTGGGTCCGCGGCATCCCCAAGGTCGAGGCCGAAGCGACCGCTATGCACTATCTCGAGCGAGTCAAGATCCCCGAGCAGGCCAACAAGTTCCCTGGTCAATTGTCGGGCGGCCAGCAGCAGCGCGTGGCCATCGCCCGCTCGCTCTGCATGCAGCCCAAGATCATGCTGTTCGACGAGCCAACATCTGCGCTTGATCCCGAAATGGTCAAGGAAGTGCTCGACGTGATGATCAGCCTAGCCGAGGAAGGCATGACCATGATTTGCGTGACGCACGAGATGGGCTTTGCCCATCAGGTCGCCAATCGCGTGATTTTTATGGATCAGGGTCAGATCATCGAGCAGAACGAGCCGGAGCAGTTCTTCTTTAATCCTCAGCACGACCGCACCAAGCTCTTCCTCAGCCAGATCCTGCGCTAGGCCGTCGCATTTGATTGCTCTGGCAAAATGGCCAGGGCAATCCGCCTTGCTCGACTTAATCGCTCCCTGCCCTCTGCCATTATGCACACGCCAGTGAAGGGAACAATCCGATTGATCCTATTTTTCAAGCGATTGCCAGCTGCGCTGGCGGCCATGGTTTGCCTGATGACGTTGGTTTCCTTGCCAACGGCCGCGCAGACGCTGGACGCTGTGCGGGCTCGTGGCTTTCTGATCTGCGGCGCTACCAACCCTCTCCCCGGATTTGCCCAGGTTGACGCTGACGGCCGCTGGTCGGGCTTTGATGTCGATCTGTGTCGGGCCATTGCGGCGGCGGTGTTTGGCGATCCCAATCTCATTGAGTTCCGCTCCTTCCGTGGCGAGGCCCGATTCGCGCCCTTGCAGACCAGGGCAGTTGACGTGTTGACCCGCGATGGTCCTTGGACCGGGCGACGCGATACGCTCTATGGCGCCAATTATGCCGGCACCGCCTTTTTTGACGGTCAGGCTTTCTTGACGCCGCAGTCCCTGGGGCTGGTGTCGGCCTTCGAACTCGACAATGTCCGGATTTGCGTGATCGATGGCGGCGACGATCTGGAACGCATCCAGGAATTCTTCTTTGCCAATCAGGCCACCTACACTGAAGTCCCTTATGAGGACATCGAGGATCTGGCCCTAGCCTATCGGACTGGGCTCTGCGATGCGATGTCTGCCTCTGGCCGGCAGTTGCAGGCCATTCGCCGAGCACTGCCTGACCCAAATGGCCATCGCATCCTGCCCGAACGCATTTCCAAGGAATTGCTGGGTCCGGTGGTTCGCGAAGACGACACGCAATGGTTCAATATTGTCAAATGGACCCTGTTTGCGTTGATCAATGCCGAAGAAGTCGGCGTCACCTCGCTGAACACCGAATCGCTAGCCACCTCGCATACGCCACCCATCCGTCGCATCCTGGGGATTGAAGGAGATCTTGGCTCGGGTCTGGACCTCAGGCCCACCTTCATGGCCGATATTATTCGGGCTGTCGGCAATTATGCCGAACTCTATGACCGCCATTTCGGTCCGCAGACCGGCGCGGCGCTGCTGCGCGGTCAGAACTCGCTATGGAGCAATGGCGGATTGCTCTACGCGCCGTCGGTGCGATGATGCCGAGTCCTACTCGTCAAACAGCAGGTTGATCCGCCGGTTCTGTTTGCCCTTGTTCTCGATCTTGTCGAGCCTGACCGGTCCGATTGCGCTGGTTGAGCGGACATGTGTGCCGCCGCAGGGCTGTAGATCGATGTCGCCAATCCGGATCAGCCGAATCCGCCCCTGACCCATTGACGGTTTGACATTCATGGTATGGCATTGAGAGAGCTTTCAAGCGCCGCCAGATCCTCAGGAATTTCAGGCATGGCAAAGTCGAGCCGACCCTTTTGTGTGCCGATCGATCTGCCAGTGATCGGAAAGGCGAAGGTGATCGAGAGCAGGTGGAGTGCGGAATGCATGCGCATCAGCCGATATCGTTGCTCCCAGTCAAGCCTGGCCGTCGCCACTTCGCCAATCGCCGGCAGCGGTTTACCGTCCGCCGCTATATGCACAATCCGTGTTTTGTCGCCATCAGTGTGAGTGGCGGTCGTAACGGCTAGCGCTGATCCATTCCCGCACTGCAGATGACCGCTATCGCCGGGCTGTTCGCCCGAGGCCGCATAGAAAACCGTCCGATCCAACACCATGCCGCCGTCCGCCGTTACCTCGGTGACAGTGGCCGGCACCGTCGGTATCGGGGACGAAATAAGGGCTGACGATCCACAAGCGCTCGCGGGCCCGCCCGATGATGTTGGTAAAGGCGATCGCGCATTCTTCGAGCTTGTCGGCCGGCCCAATACCCATCACCAGCACCGATTGATTGCCGGGCGTCTTGACATTGGCCGGTGGCGTCGAGAGCAAGGCCTCGCCGGTTGCCCATTCCTAGTCTTCGCGAAACAGCAGCGCACAGCCCAGCGCGGCAGGGCCGAAGACCCGCACATGGGTATCGCGCCAGCGCCCGATTCTAAGGTCCTCACCCAGATACTCCACACCCACATTGTGCCCACTAACCCAGGCTTGCTTGCCATCAGTCACGACGATCTTGCGGTGATTGAGGTAGTTGATCCGGGTAGGGCGGTAAAAGCGCAGGAATTTGTGGCGTTGGTTGCAGTCGGCTACCTTGATCCCTGCCGCGCGCCATTTGGTCCTGTAGCGCCTGGGCGTGCCGGTACTGCCGACATCGTCATAATAGCAGGGTAGATCCCGACCCTGGCATTGGCGCGCTCGATCAGCCATTCGGCTAATTCCTGGCCCAGGACGTCGTCGCGCACGATGTAGAACTGCACCAGCAGGTAGGATGTAGCCGCTGCTATTCCGGCGAAAATGGAATCGAAAGTAGCGCACCCATCGATCAGCAGTTCGACCTCATTGCTGCTCAGAAACGGCACTTCGGAGACCTTGATTTGCATCGGCCAAAGCGCGCCGGTGTCATGGTCGATCAGCGCCAGATCCTTGGTGCGCAACGGACGCGCCGTCCAGCCATTGCGGATCCGGTCGGTCGCGTAGTCGTCAAACGCCTTCCAGCCGAAAATCAGGTAGAGAAACGCCGTAGGAGAGGGCAGCAGCGTCAGAGCCGGTATCCAGACGATAGAGCCCTGTGAGGCGCGTGAAATCATCATCTTGCGCACCGCGCAGATGAACGTCAGTACATAAATCGCCACTATGATGGCGGCCATGATATGCAGATCGGCGATTATCGCCTGCAAGACGTCGTCAAAGCCGACCAAGATATTCATCCAGACTCGTGAGCGGACACTCTAGCAGTCTCAATCCGGCGAACAATGCCGCCTGATGTGGTGCTTGGCCCGGCTAGACTAGGTCTGCTTCCATTACGCTGGAAATATCGATCGGTGTGCGGTCTTCTATTCATTTGGGAACCGGAAGGCTCTTGCAGCGTAGGAAGTCAGGGTTGAAAATATTGCTGGCATAGCGATTGTCGTAGTCACACAGGATGGTGACAATCGTTTGGCTCGGCCCAAGATCGCGCGCCATGCACACGGCGTCCGCGATGTTGATCGCACTCGAACCGCTCAGGCATAGGCCCTCATGTTCGAGCAGATCAAAGATGTAGGGCAGGGCCTCGGCATCGGAAATCTGGTAGGGATTGCCGATCGTCAGACCTTTAAGGTTTGCCGTAATGTGGCCCTAACCAATGCCGTCGGTGATCAAGTCGCCCGACGATTTCAGCTCGCCATGTGCGTAGTAATTGTAAAGGCTGCGCCTTCGGGATCGGCCAGACCGATCTTGACGTTCTCGCTGCGAGCCCGCAGCGTTTCGGCCACGCCAGCTAGCGTGCCGCCCGAGCCGACCGCACAGATGAAATCATCGATGCGACCATTGGTTTGCTGCCAGATTTCCGGACCGATGGATTTGACATGGGCATGGCGATTGTCGACATTGTCGAACTGGTTGGCTCAGATGGCGCCCTCGGGCAACTCGGCATTGAGCTTTTCCGCCAGACGCTGCAAGACTTTTATATAATTGTTCGGGTTTCGATAGGGCTTGGCCGGAACTTCGATCAGCTCGGCGCCATAGAGGCGCAGCGCATCCTTTTTTCTGGCTCTAGGTCTCAGGGATTACAATCACCGACTTGAACCCAAGCGAATTGGCTATCAGAGTCAGGCTGATGCGGGTATTTCCCGCCGAGCCTTCAACAATAGTGCTGCCTGGCTTCAATTTGCTCGATTTGACTGCGTCATGGACGATGAACAACGCCGCTCGATCCTTGACCGACTGTCCCGGATTAAGGAACTGCGCCTTGCCCTAGATATCGCAATCGGTGAGGGCAAAAACGCGATCGAGACGGATCAACGGCGTGTTGCCGATAGCGTAGATGAGATCGTTGTGCTTGGTCATAGCGCAATCTACTGGGGCTGTAAAGATCGACCGTAGGGCAGTCCCGTTATACCCGCAAGCGATAACAGCCTGTTCAAGCAAAGCTTTCCGCCCATCTACCCGGGGACACAACGCCAATGCGCCGCGCGCCTTTTGACGCAATATCATTCCGTCATAACGCCGCCATAGCGTTCAGCGCGTGCCTTCGCGACGTCTTTAGATCGACTATTGGCGCTGGGTAGGTCGCGCCAATCCGCACCCTTGCGGTGTCCAGCACTTCGACCGGAGCTTCCTAGGGGGGCGATGTAATCACTTGTCTAGCAATGCCGCCAACTCAGGCACCCAGCGCCACACATAGCCGCCCCTGGCGTCAAAGCGTTCGCCTTGGATTACAAGATTGAATATCCGGAAATAAGGCGCCGCATCCAGACCGCAGCCCTTCACCCACCGCCAGCTCGCCGGATTACTAGCAATGTCAGCGTCGACAAAACAATTCCAGAATCATTGCTCGCCTCGCCGCCAGTCGATCAGCAAATTCTTGGTGAGTAGCGACGCCGCTAGCATGCGCACCCGATTGTGCATATAGCCGGTTGCCCATAATTCGCGCATGCCCGCATCAATGATCGGCAGCCTGGTCTGTCCTTGTCTCCAGGCGGCGTAGTCGTCATCGGCATCGCGCCAGTCCATGCTGTCATATTTGGCTTGCATCGGTGCGTTGGCGATATCGGCTCAGTGATAGAGCTGATGATGACTGAAATCGCACCAGGCCAGTTCGGAAAGGAATTTGTCGATCTCGACTTCCAGTCCTGGTACCTGTTGTGCGGCTATCGTGGCAGCGTGTCAGATTTGCCGCGGGCCGATCTCGCCAAACCGCAAATGCGGCGCCGGGCCAGAGGTCGCCGTTCCATTATCTTCCTCATCCTTGTGCACCTAGCTCATCATCAGTTTTTCGTTTTCTACAAAGGCCAGGATTTCCCCACTCACCGTGTGGTCCTCGGGATCTTCGTCATCGCCAAAGGTGGCGAATTTGTATTCGCCGCCCTCGAACGCATCGAGTTCGGCTTCGTCCGCTTGCTACTGCTCAATCAGCGCCGGATCAGTCTAGGCCTTGAATACGTCATCGATATGAGCATCGATAGTGCGGGTCAGCACGATCTGGCTTTCGCCGTCCAAGTCCATGCCATTGCTGATGCGAGCACCTCTTTTTTGGCGTGCAACGTCGGTGCGTGGTCGGACAATCTGGCCGAAAGCCAACACCGGCTGAAATGCCTATGCGTTGAAAATATAGATGATCTCGTCTTGGTCGGCGATAGCGTCGAGTACTGCCGCGCCGGGTAGGCGGATGCAGCGATCTGACATGGTGGGGATTGTTGCCCGACTTCGAGCGAGAAACGAATGGCTCCGCGGGTAGGACTCGAACCTACGACCAATCGGTTAACAGCCGATCGCTCTACCACTGAGCTACCGCGGAATACCTTCGTTGACCTTCTTGCGAAGGCGGGCTCCATGTACCGAACTTGGTTTGGTTTGCCAAGCCCCAATTGCCGCCCGTGTAAATAAGTTGCGATAGCGGTTCAGGATGTGGCGCGGCACTGCAGGGCCATCAGATCGTCTAGCGTATTGATATTAGCGAACGGGTTGGCCCTACTGCCAGCGGCCCAGTCCACCCGCTGTGCCTCTAGACTGCGCTGCAAGGCCTTTAGGCTGGCTGAGGCGTGCGGCCCCGCCGGCACAGATGGCAGCTTCTGCAATGCGTCCAGGCGCCAGCTCGTATTGGGCGGATAAAAGTCCTTGCCCCATGCGGCATAGGCGCCTGGCGCATCGTCCATACCGGCAATCATGCGGGTGACAAAGTCCGACGGCAAAAAAGGTATATCGACCGTCATCGACACCAGCAATCCGGTGGTCATGCCCGATTCTGCCAGATGCGCCACCCCTGCAGCCAGCTTGGCCAGCAGCCCAGCGCATGGCGAATCGAGGTCCGGCACAGTCTCGCAACCGGCTGGCAAGATAATCTGTTTAGCCCCCCAGAAGGGCGCGCCGACGCCGATTATGGCAATTCCCAATGCCGTCACCACAAAGATAAAATGGCTGGCAGCTGCATTTTCTTAACACCAGCATAGCCTTGGCCAGTACCCGTCCGTGGGCGGTGGTAATGGTCGCCGTCTTTTGATCGATGGCGATGGTAGGCGAGTTTTCATAAATCATCCCGCTCAGGCTTTCGATGGTCTTGGCCTTGGCCTCGCCGAGTGCCAGATTGAGCGGGTGCATGTGCCCCCCGGAATGGTCGATTATGCCCCTTCATAAACCGTGCTGCCGATGTGCTGGCGGATCGCGGCCTTGTCGAACATCTCGTGCTCATTCATGCCACGCTTGCGCCACAGCGCCTGTTTGGCCTCAAGCTCGCGCATATGCTGCATAGGGATTGGCATCGGCACCCGAGACGCGATGCCCAATACGGCGTGCCTTGAGATTGCCGCTAGGAATATCTACCATCGTCGTCCGATTCTTATATCGCCACGATATGGCGCTGAGCGCACGGATATCGGGGTGAAGTCGGCGATAAGGGTTGAAATGCGATGCAAACAGCAAGGTCGATTCTGCCATGCTGGCGAGCAGTCCAGCCACCACGTTCAGCATGACGTCCGAGCCTGTCTCGATGTCGTCATCGAACACATTGACGCCGGCAGTGTCATTGAGGCTAAAATGCACGTAAAAGCCATTGCCTGACCGGCCGCCATAGGCCTTGGCCATGAGGGTGGCGACCCGCTTGTGCTTGCGTGTCGCGCCCTTGACGATCCGCTTGAACAGCACCGCGTCATCGGCCATCTTGAGCGCGTTCGAGCTATGCAGTAGATTGATTTTGAACTGCCCAATGCCGTTCCCGGCCACCGCAGTATTGGCAGGAACATTCTGCTGCTAGCATTGCAGATAGACGTCGCGAAAAAATTCGCCAAAAGCTTCTAACTCGTCGAGCGAGGGAGTGGCGTCCGAATCTAGCCGCTTGTCGGTATAGGGTGAGATCGACGGCTAGGCCGATCTGCTTCCGGATCGACCAGGTAGAATTCTAGTTCGGTGGCCACCACCGGCGTCAGGCTATGCTTGACAAAGCGCCGTACCAGATGAGCCAATGCCTAGCGTGGATCGTCCAGAAACGGCGTGCGGGCGTCTTGAAACAACTAGAGCTGGATCATTGCATTCGGCTGGGTCGTTCAGTTTATCGGCAGCGCGCCGCGTCCGGTCGGGCTGCGAATGCCGTCAGCATCGCCGTTGGTAAACACCATTGGATTGCCAACAATATCCTGGCCCCACACATCCAGGCCCACAATTGAGAGCGGCATGTGAATGCTATTGTCAACAATGCGGCGCGCTTGATCGATGAGAATGCGCTTGCCGCGCAAGATGCCGTTGAGATCAGCGATAGCGATATGCAGCACTTCTACCTGCGGGTTCTGATCCAGCCAGTCGATAATGTTGGTGCTGTTGTTCAAATCGTTATTCATGCTTGTCCGAGGGTTTTTTTATATGTCATAGTGTTAGCCTAGTAGGTGGCAGGCGGTTTAGGGAGGCTTATCCCCGGTAGGCAATTGGACGGGTAAGCGTGGCTCATCATCGACCGGTTATCAGCATTATCGCCTGCAGCCGCAAGGTTGAAAGCGAACCGGCCCAGATCGTCAAGACCGCTATTCGAGGGCATAGAGCGGTTTTCCGACACCGTGCTTCTGATTATTCCATCGCATCAATCGCCGCAAAATGTTGCCGAACTAGTGGCGCAGCACGCCGCCAGTGACGCCAGTCTGGAGGACATGTTCGGCCATGCCCGGCACCATTGAGATGGTGCCGGGCACGATGCTGACTCGCACCACTGGCGCCAGCAGCATGATCGTCAACAGCGTCCACTTCTAGATCATTGATCGTCTGGCGCCAGGACTGACCGTCAACGCCGTTGGTCCCGGCCACATTGTCGAGGCCATTGCGGCCACTGACATCGTGGCGCCGGTATTTGCTATCCAGTGGCATCCGGAGTGGCGACCGCAGGAGCGCCCGCACGATCTGGCGTTTTGGCGGTTCGTCGGGCAGGCCATACGTCAGAATTATTGGCCAGCAGTCGCAGCGGAATTGATGACATGAGCGAATTTGAAACCCGGATTTTTATTGACGGTCAGTTTGTTCAGGGCCAGGGCCTGGTTGAGCTCGCCTTCGAGCTAGCCCACGGCACCCCATTGGCTGAGGTGGCCTCCGCTAGCTCGGCACAAATCGATACCGCCATCGCCGCGGCCGATGCCGCCTATAAGGGTTGGGCCAGACACCTATCCGAGGAGCGCAGCGCCGCCCTGTGGCGCATCGCCGATCTGACCAAAGAGAACGCCGACGTCTTGGCCAATGTTGAATCACGCAATGCCGGCAAGCCGCTGCGCTTTGTGAAGAGCGGTGAGTTGGCCAATGTGGCCGACGTCTTCCGTTTCTACGCCACGGTTTTGCGCAATATGCCGGCGCCCGCTTCCGGCAATTATCGCCCGCCCTGATCAGTCTGATCGGCTGCGACCCCATTGGCGTGGGGGCAGACTCCCTGGAGCTACATCGCTGCTGATGTCGGCCTGGAAAATTGCCCCCGCTATCGCCGCCGGCAATGCGATGGTGATCAAGCCCAGCGAATTGACGTCACTCAGCCTGCTTGAACTGAGCAAGATCTTCGCCAAAGCCCTGCTTCCCGGTGTGGTCAATAGTCATCTGCAGCAATGGCCCTGATGTCGGCCAGCGCCTGATCTCCCATGACACAGTGCGGATAATTTCGCTGATCAGCGATGTGCGCACTGGCCGCGCCGTGCTGCAGGCTGCTGTCGGCCTGATGATCAAGCACACCCATCTCGAACTAGGTGTGCAAGGTCCTGGTTATCATCTGCGCGGATCCTGATCTGGACAAGCTCGTCGATACGCTGCGCGAAGCCAGTTTCTACAATGCCGGGCAGGATTATACGGCGGCCTGCCGCATTTTCGTCTGGACCGACGTGACTCAGGCCCTGACCGACCGCTTCCAGACCATGATCGGCTCACTGGTCTATGGTCGTCCCGAACGCAACAATGTCGAATTCGGCCCCGTCACCAGCGAGCGTCAGCTTGAGCGCGTTGATGGCTTTGTCAGCCACGCCCGCAAGTCCGCCGCCGATGTCATGCAGGGCGCCACCGCCGAGACGAACGGCTTCTTCTTTGCGCCCACGCTGGTCGCTGCGCCGATCGGCGCCGAAATTGTGCAGAAGGAAGTCTTCGGGCTGGTGCTTAGTATCGCCCTCTTTATGGCGTCATGGCCGCCGAAATGCCGCATGGTGGCATGAAGAATTCTGGCTACGGCTCCGACCTGTCCATGCAATCGCTGCTCAATTACACCCAGATACGCCATCTCATGATTGATTAAACCGCTTATCGTTTGCCCCCATTGCGGCAGCGTCGCGCTGCATTGGGCTGCTGGCAAGACTTGATCAGTCCACGACCGCTTGCGGCTCAGAAACCTATCGTTAGCTTATGCGGGGTATTGCACAAGCGGAGGCCGTCCAATAGATATAACTTTGGTGAGGCCACGTGGCGGAGTGGTTACGCAGCGGATTGCAAATCCGCGTACTCCGGTTCAATTCCGGACGTGGCCTCCAACAAATTTCTGGGAAGGTTGGGAATATTTTCGCGTCGGCTTGGCTTTATCTGGTTCTGACTATTGCTGACACTAAACGGCAGTGCCCAGAAGACCCCAATTGCTGTCCCATAGGTCCCGATCGCCGCTGACGAGGATTTTTACATCGTTACGGTTGATCATCCGAATGGTCGTGGAAAATGCCTTGGCCAATGGCAGGAATGCCATGATCTCGAATATCTTGTTGCGATCGGCCAGGTAGTAACTGACATGTCCCTTGATAGTAGCTCGAGAAACTCCGTCCAGTGTGTTGAACAGAAATATGTTCACTGAATAGTCTGATATCTGTTCGATATTAGAGAAATAAGCTTACTCATAGTAAAGCTCCTTATTCGTTAGGTGAAATGACCTAGCGTGAGTATGAACAATGTTCGAATCTAGCTCGAAGTCCCATTTATGTTCTGTAGACAATTGGCTGGATGATCGCGGGGTGGTGAGTTTCTTGCCAGAACGACTGTACTTGGCTGTCGGTGAACCGGCTCCCACAGCGCGATCTGTCTTCCTCTCATACCCCCCATGCGGTGATGAATTAGGGACGTCTTGCCTTAGCCGCTTGCTAACCGGGTTAGGGTGGAGATATTCACGTCCAGCATATTAGTTGCTAGAGATAGATGGACAGATGACACGATTTGAACAGCTGCGCGCCAATATGGTCGATAACCAGCTGCGCACCAGTGGTGTTACTGCGCGCAGTCTACTCGCCGAAATGGCCAAGTTGCCGCGTGAACGATTTGTTCCCGCTGATCGCCAGTCCGTTGCCTATATCGATGATATTCACTGGCTGGGCCAGGGCACCAGGCGCCGCTTCATTATGGCGCCCGCGATTCTGGCCAAGCTGTTGCAATTGGCCGAAATTACTCCCGATAGCACCGTGCTCGATATTGGCGCGGCGACCGGCTACGGCACGGCGGTTATGGCGGGTCTGGCTAGCTCGGTCGTCGGACTTGAGGCTGATGCTGATCTGGCCGCAGCCGCAACGACCACGCTCAAGGAGCTTGGCATTGCCAACGCCAGCATTGTCGTTGGAGACATCGCCGCGCTGGGTCGCGCCAGATTTGATGTCATCATTGTTCAAGGTGCCCTCGATAGCGTGCCCGACGCGATGTTTGAAGCCCTTAATGAGGGCGGGCGTCTGGTTGCCCTAATCCGCAGTGGTAGCGTCTCGGTCGCCAATGTATTTGTCAAGACCGGCAAGGCCATTGCTGCGCGCGGTGAGTTCAATGCCAGCCTACCGGCCCTGGATCAAGTTCAGCCGGCGCCGGAATTCGTTTTTTGATGTTGAACTTTTTATTGAGGCGGCGTCGTCGCGCTGTTGCTGCATGAGAACGCTGCGTCACCAAACACACATTAAAGTCCGATAGGGATTGTGGCCGCAGATTGTGAACCACATTATGCCGCGCATACAGTTTGAGGGTTACTGGAGAGGCAGGTCGTGAGTTTTCGCTGGAAATTGGTCGCAAGTGTGCTGGCCTTGATGGTAAATGCTGTTGCAGTTGGGGGCGCAGACGCAGTCTATCGCGCAGGCTTTGACCACGACCTATGATCACGCATCGGATTTGCAGGCGGCGCTGTTTAGTGCCAAAGCCTCTGCGGAAAATATTGCCTTGGCCGAGTCCAGTAAATGCCCCACCATTGGCGCTTCGCTCAGCGGCAATTACAATTGAAGCATCATCAATGGTAATTTCAATGACGGCACATCGCTAACCACGATGTCTGTCATATAAATTAGACGATTTTCGACAACAACAAGACGGACGCGCAGATCGAAGCTGCTCACACCGGCGCCGATGTCGCTGGATACCAGATCCGCAGCACTGAACAGACCGTGTTGCTCGCCGTAGTGCAGGCCTATATGGTGGTTTACAGTGGGCGCCAGCTGGTTGCGCTTCGCCAGGAAAACGGCAATTTCTATGTGGCACAATTGCAGTATTCGCGTGATTAGCTCGATGTCGGCGAGGGTACACGGATTGACGTGTGTACAGGCCGAGGCCCGTCTGGCCCAGGGTGACGCGGCCTATCGCTCGGCCGTCAGCAGCCTTGAAATTAGCCAGGCCATTTTCTAGCGCTATGTCAGCGCGGCACCGCAAAGCCTCGATTCCAGCCACAATTTTGCCCGTTTGATCCCCAATTCGCTGCCAGCAGCCTTTGCCGAGGCAGAAGTTGATCGCCTTGCCATCTTGATGGCCAAGGCCGCTATTCGCGCGGCGCAGGCCTCCAGCGACAGTGCCAAAGCCGAATTTGGACCCAAGACAACGATCAATGGTTCGGTTGGCAGGAGAGCGACCGGTCCGACCAAGAGCCAGACCGACGGTTTTAATGGCTCGCTGGGCTTCCAGATTACCGTGCTGATCTATGCCGGTAGGCGCCATCGGGGCGAGTATTCGCAAGGCCAATATCGAGCAGATCAAGTCAGAGGTCGACGCCATTCCCCCTATGACTAGCTTCGCGAAGCCGTGATTTCCGTCTGGACCGGTATTCAAAGCGCCGATGCCCAGATCGTGGCCTCCAATGCCGCGGTTTCTTCCGGCCGGGCCGTGGTCGATAGCGTGATCCAGGAACGCGATCTTGGGACGCCCCCCACGCTCGGTGTGCTCAATGATTAGGCCGAACTGACCATGGCGCGCGAGGGGGCTGATAAATGCCTCGTCCAATAAGGTCATTGCGATCTTCTCGCCGCTCGCGGCCATTGGCCATTTGACTGCCGCCGATCTGGGTCTCAATGTCGAGGTCAAATCTGCGGTGCGCTATATCTAGGCTCTCGATGATGTCTTGGCCGAATTGCGCAGCGTCAGCGAATAAACGTCGGCGCCGAAGTCCATGCGTTGTGGCTAGGCATTGCCTAGCCACAACTTTTAGTGGAAGACCTCTTGCATGGCTGTATGCTCAATTCCTAAGACTGTCCGTCCGGTTTAAGGTAATACTGACGAAGCAGGGTTTGGCCGCGTTAGCGGAGGTCATTTTCCAGTTCGAACACATGAGTTACATGTGGCATCTATGAACAAGCCGGCATCCAAAGAGCCATCAATGAACGAAATTCTGTAGTCCATTCGACAGATCATTGTGGATGACGATGCCGTACGGGTGCCGTGCGGCTAGTCTGACTGCCGCTGATCCAATGGAAGCCGCGCCCGTCCGTCCATCCGACGATTCCGTAGGTCGCGACCTGAGCGACATGCTTGATAATATCGAGCCCCTGACACTTAGTTCGTCCCAGATTATTGGCGACGGTGACGCCGCCGATGATATTGGTGGGTTCAGTTTCGATTCTATTCTGGCCGACACGCCAGTCGAAGAAGAATCGACCGTCGCCGCGCCCGCCCTGGTGGATCCGGAAGATATCAGCTTTGCCGCTTCGGCCGCTGATGACAAAGCCCACGCTCGCCCCGCGCCAGAGCCTGAATCGCTATTGGCCGATAGCGATCTCGATATAGCCGCGCTCAACTCTGAACCCGAGCCTGGTGTCGATATTATAGCGTTTGATCCGGAACCAGACGACGAACCGGCATTTGATCCTGAGGTAGTAATGGTCAGCGCCGCGCGACTGCAGCCTTCCATTGTCCAGGCTCCATCAATGCCTAACGCAAGCCTTTCCAGCGACACGGCGTCTCAGCTGCTTGAGCCGATCATCCAGGCGGCCGTGCGCAGTTCGATGATCAAGTTCAGCGATCTGGGTTTTGGCAATACTAATGCCACCATCGAGTCGTTGGTGCGCGATATGCTGCGCCCCATGCTCAAGGAATGGCTCGACGAAAACCTGCCTGCTGTCGTCGAACGCATGGTAGAAAAAAGGAAATTGCCCGCATGGCGCGCGGCGAATAGGCCCTTCTAACATCTCAGACACCATTGCATGCATGATACGGTTGACCCCGTATCGTGCATTTGCTTGAAATGTGCTCAAAACCTTTGCCCGACCCGCCATGTCCTCTTCGCGGGTCTCTCTTGTTGCGAGTGACCAATGCTTAAAAAGTCCTATGAGCCAAGCGCCGTCGAGACGCGCGTCTATGCTGACTGGCTCAAGGCTAATGCCCTTGCTGCCGGGGCGGGGGCCGCGCCCGGTGCCGAGACCTTCACCATTGTCATTCCGCCGCCCAATGTTACTGGCTCGCTGCATATTGGCCATGCCCTAAACAATACCATCCAGGACATTTTGATCCGCTTCAATCGCATGCTGAAAAAGGATGTGCTGTGGCAGCCTGGCATGGACCATGCCGGCATTGCCACCCAGATGATCGTCGAACGTCAGTTGATGGAGCGCCAGCTGCCCGGTCGCCGTGAAATGGGGCGCGATAAATTCGTTGAGCGCGTCTGGGAGTGGAAGGGCGAAAGCGGCGGTACGATCATGAATCAGCTCAAGCGCCTGGGTGCTTCGGCTGATTTCTCCCGCGAGCGCTTCACCATGGGTGAAAATGGCGCTGCTGATGACCAGATGGTCCGGGCCGTCACCAAGGTCTTCGTCGAACTGCACCAGCGCGGCCTGATCTACCGCGCCAAGCGCCTGGTCAACTGGCACCCCGGTCTGGAAACGGCCATTTCCGACCTTGAAGTCGAGAACATCGAGATCAAGGGCCATATGTGGCACTTGCGCTATCCTCTGGCCGACGGCGTGACCTATCAGTTTCCCATTGCCCACGATGAAGATAGCAAGCCCACCGAGTGGGAAACCCGCGACTATATTGTCGTCGCCACCACCCGCCCCGAGACCATGCTAGGCGATAGCGGCATTGCCGTGCATCCCGAGGACGCGCGTTACGCCGCTCTGGTCGGCAAATTCGTCGATCTGCCGCTGGTCGGCCGCCGCATTCCTATCGTCGCTGATGAATACGCCGATCCCGCCCTAGGCACCGGCGCCGTAAAGATCACGCCAGCCCATGATTTCAACGACTTCGAGGTCGGTGTTCGCAATCATCTTGAACAGATTAATGTTTTCACCACGGCCGGCGATATCATCACCGCCGATTTCATTCCCGCCGCCTATCGCGGTCTGGAGCGATTTGCCGCGCGCAAGGCCATTGTCGCCGATATGACCACTCTGGCCGAGGACAATCCGACCCGTGGCCTCGACCACATCGAAGACAAGAAGATCATGGTGCCGCATGACGAGAAGTCCAAACTCGTCATCATCGAGCCTTTCTTGACCGACCAGTGGTGGATCAAGGCCGATGTGCTTGCGCAGCCGGCCATGGCTGCCGTCCGCGAGGGCCGCACCAAGTTTGTGCCCCAGCAATACGAAAACATCTATTTTGCTTGGCTAGAGAACATCAAGCCCTGGTGTATTTCCCGCCAGCTGTGGTGGGGTCACCAGATCCCGGCTTGGTATGGCCCGGACAAGGAAGCTTTCGTCGCAGCTTCAGCTAAAGAAGCCCAGGCCTTGGCCGACGCTCATTACGGCAAATCGGTTGAACTCAAGCGCGACGAAGACGTCCTTGACACCTGGTTCTCCTCCGCCCTTTGGCCGTTCTCCACCCTGGGCTGGCCTGACGATACCGTCGAGCTGCGCCGCTACTATCCGACCGACGTTCTCGTCACCGGCTTTGACATCATCTTCTTCTGGGTCGCCCGTATGATGATGATGGGCCTCGAATTCCTCGAGAAAGAGCCCTTCCACACTGTCTACATGCACGCTTTGGTCCGCGACGAAAAGGGCCAGAAGATGAGCAAGACCAAAGATAACGTCATCGATCCGCTTGAGCTGATCGACCAGTATGGCGCCGACGCCACCCGCTTCGCCCTTGCTGCTATGGCCGCGCAGGGTCGCGACATCAAGCTCTCGATGAGTCGGGTGAAAGGCTATCGTAACTTTGTCACCAAGATTTGGAACGCCGCACGCTTCCTTGAGATGAATGAGTGTTGTCGCGTTGCCGATTATGATCCAAAAGCCAACAAGCTGCCGCTTAATCGCTGGATTGTCGGCGCGACCGCGCGCGGCGCCGCCGCCGTCACCCAGGGCATTGTTGATTACAAATTCAACGAAGCCGCCAATGCCGCCTATGACTTTGTTTGGGGCACCTTCTGTGACTGGTATGTCGAGTTCGTCAAGCCCATTTTCATGGGCGAAGACAAAGCCGCTAAGGCCGAAACCCGTGCCACCGCGGCCTGGGCGCTCGATCAGATCCTGATCACTCTCCACCCCTTCATGCCCTTCGTGACCGAAGAGCTCTGGGCCGAGACCGGCAAGTTCGGCACGCCGCGCAGTAATATGCTGATCCTGACCGAATGGCCCGATCTTGCAGGACTGGAAGACGCCGAAGCGGACGCTGACCTGACCTGGTTGATTGACGTCATCACCAATGTGCGTTCGGTACGCAGCGGGATGAACGTACCCGCCAGTGCCAAGCTGTCTTTGATTGTGGTTGGCGCTAACGAGACAACCCTCCGTCGTTTGGTCGCTAGCACTTCGCTGATCACCCGTCTGACCCGTCTGGAAGATATCACCCAGCAGACAGATGTTCCCGGCGAATCGGCCCAATTCGTGGTTGCTGAGGCGACATGGGCGTTGCCATTGGCCGAGTTCATTGATATTCCGACGGAAAAGGTTCGACTGTCCAAGGAAGTCGCCAAACTCGATGGTAAGGTCATCCAGATCGACAAGAAGCTGGGCAATGAGCAATTCGTCGCCAAAGCGCCTGAAGAGGTGATCGAGGAACAAAAGGCTTGTCGCGAAGCTATCATCGAAAGGCGTCACCATATCTCTGAAGCGCTCAAGCGCCTGAGTTGAGATCTCTCATGACGACACACCGCGCCGCCCGCCCAGCCAGACAGTAGATAACGGCATGGTCGGCGTCGGTGTGGTGCTGGTGTTCGATGGGCGCGGCGGTGCCGTCCGGTATGAACCGAGTGCCGCTGAGCCCTCAGTACCGGCCTGCGGGTTTAAGTTGATCTGCGGCAACTCCAAATCGCCAGAATTCAAAGTCTGGCTCAAGGAAAAGCTGAGCGCCTTTAACGCGGAACTGTTGACCGTGCCCAGTATCCGGTCCCGCTGCGCGATGGTTGAAGATTGTGCTATGGTGGTCATGCATGTGGCGTGACCCGGCGCCGAGCCCGACGATATGGGCCGTTAGCTACTGACCATCTGGATCGAGAAGGGGCGGGTGAGCATTATTACAATGTGAGCCTTGCTGAGATTATCGTGCCGGCTGCCGATCTGAGTGAACAGATTTCGACAGCGGGCATGGAAGTCTTGGGCATGGGCAACATGAAATTCATGGCTAATGGCGCCATTACCATTGGCACTATGGATGGCGCCAATGTGGAAATGCACAAGGAAATCGGGCCCGAAAATATCGTTATCTTCCGCCTGATGACAGAAGAGGTTGACAAGAAGCGGAGTGAGAATGCCGCGTCGCGCGATGCAATCGACGTCTCGCCGCGCCCAATGGAAGCGCTGGAGTCGATCGCCAGCGGGGTGTTTTCTCCGGACGATCTGCACCGCTATCGCGACCTGATCGGGGGTCTCTATGAGCATGGCTGGTTCATGGTTGCCCGTGATTTTGACGCCTATGCCAAAGCATAGGCTGCCGTTACTTGATCTCGCGCCATGCTGGCGATTTCTTCGAGGGCAAGGTGGCGATCAGTCAGCGGCAGCCGATCCGCTATCGTGCTAAGAATGCAGGCGGCGAATGGGGCGTCTATGATGCCTATTCGTTTGGTCCGGTGCTCGGCCCGATAGACGATTACTATATGGGCAAGGGCAGCCATTTGCGGCTGTTTGACAAGCTTGGCGCCTATGAGATGGAATTTGAGGGGATCCACGGCACACATTTTGCGGTGTGGGCTCCTAATGCTAAGCGCGTCAGCATGGTCGAGCCGTTTAATGAATGGGGTGGCCGGCGCAATCCGATGCGCAACCGGTTTGAAAATAGCATCTGGGAGGTGTTTATCCCGGTGCTTGGAACAGGCACGCTCGACAAATTCGAAATTGTCGGGCCAGATGGGGTAACCCTGCCGCTTAAGGCAGACCCGTTTGCGCGGCAATCGGAAATGCGGCCCAAGACCGCTTCTGTAGTGCCTGATCCCACTCCATTCGCCTGGACTGACGAGAAATACATTGCCGGGCGCGCGACGTGTGACTGGCGGCGTACACCGATGTCGATCTACGAGATGCATCTGGGCGGCTGGCGGCGCCGGCCTGATGGAGGCTTTCTGAGTTATGACCAGCTTACCGAGCAACTGGTGCCTGACGCTGCCGACATGGGCTACATCCATATCGAGCTGCCGCGGATCACCGAACGCCAAGCGGATCACCGAACGCCAATATGATCTAAGCTGGGGTTATCAGCCGACAGGGCTCTATTCGCCGACGGCACGGTTTGGCGATCCGGCAGGTTTTGCTCGGTTCGTGAATGCCTCGCATCAGGCAGGCTTGGGCATCATTCTGGACTGAGTACCGGCGCATTTTTTCACCGACGCGCATGGGCTGGCCAATTTCGACGGCACGGCGCTCTACGAGCATGCCGATCCGCGCCAAGGCTTCCGCCCCGACTGGAACACAGCCATCTATAATTTTGGCCGCAAGGAAGTGGTCGTCTTCCTGATGAACAATGCGCTTTATTGGTTGGAGAAGTTTCATATCGATGGACTGCGCGTCGATGCTGTGGCCTCGATGCTCTATCTCGACTATTCGAGCTAGCAGGACGAATGGGTGTCAAACAAGTTTGGCAGCAATGAAAATTTGGAGGCTGTTGAGTTCCTGCGCAAAGTGAACAGCGAGACGTACCTGCTGCATCCCAGCACGTTCATGATCGCTGAGGAATCCACGTCCTGGCCAGGGATCAGCAAGTCGGTCGATGCCGGTGGTTTGGGCTTCGGGTTTAAGTGGAACATGGGCTTCATGAGCCGTGAGGCGGCGCATCGCAAATACCATCACAACGACATGACGTTCGGCGTTGTCTATGCGTTCTCGGAGAATTTCGTGCTGCCACTGAGCCATGACGAGGTGGTGCATAGCCAAGGGTCATTGCTGGAGAAGATGCCCGGTGATGACTGGCAGAAATTTGCCAAACGGTTGATTGCTGACCTCAATCTGGCCTATCGTGAGTTCCCGGCGCTGCACAACCGTGATTGCAAGCCTGAAAGATTTGAATGGGTGATCGAGAATGATCACGGTAATTCCGTGTTGGCCTGGCTACGCAAGGCGCCGGGAAGTGATCCGATCCTGGTGATGTCCAATTTCACACTAGTGCCGCACTCAGGGTACAAGATACCTATGCCCATAGCGGGAAAATGGGTGGAGCGGATCAATACCGATGCGGGCTAGTATTCTGGCTCAAACACGGGAAATCAGGGCGCGGTCGAGGCTTGTGTGGTGGAGGGGCGTCGCTGGCCGGCAGAGGCGGAACTCTATCTACCACCACTGTCGACCTTGTTTCTGAAATTCGAACCAGCATGAGCCGATCGAACTGAAATACGTCCCGGCAAACGGGCATTAGTGGAGGGTTACAAAAATGGCAGATTACAGGGCACCATCACGACTGGCTCGTGAAGCCATGGCCTATGTATTGGCCGGTCGACGCGGTACGCGATTAATGGAATTGACCGACCGGCGCGCCAAGCCGGCGGTGTATTTCGGGGGGGTCGCGCATTATCGATTTTGCGCTCAGCAACGCGATCAATTCTGGCATTCGCCGCATTTCGGTAGCCACGCAGTATCAGGCGCACAGCCTGATACTGCACATGTCGCGCGGTTGGAACTTCCTGCGGCTAGAACGTAACGAAAGCTTTGACGCGCTGCCGGCGAGCCAACTGGTCCGCGAGGATATGTGGTGTGCCGGTACTGCCGATGCGGTCTACTAGAACATGGACATCATCGAGGATTTGGGCGCGCTATATCGTCATTCTGGCGGGCGACCACATCTACAAGATGGACTATGAAATCATGCTGCGACAGCATGTGGATACGGACGCCGATGTGACTATTGGCTATCTGGAAATGCTCAGACGCCGTCGGTTTCGGTGTGATGCATGTGGATACGCGCAACTGGATGGTCGAATTTGTCGAAAAATTCAAGGATCCGCCAAGCATTCCTAACAAGCCGGACATGGCGTTAGCCTTGATGGGCATTTATGTGTTCGAGACGCGGTTTCTGATAGAGCAATTGCAGCGCGATGCGGCAACTGAAGGCTCCAATCGCGATTTCGGTAAGGATATCATTCCTTATATCGTCAAGAACGACACCGCTTAGACGCATAGGTTCCCGCGCTCCTGCGTGCGCTCGAGCAATGAAGAGGTCAGTTATTGGCGCGATGTCGACACGATTGATGCCTATTGGAAAGCGTCGATCGACCTGACCGACATCAAGCCGCAACTGGACCTGTATGGCCGCGACTGGCCGATCTGGCCCTATGCCAGGGATCATCCCACCAGCCAAGGTCGTGCATGATTTCGACGGTCGGCCCGGCTCGGCGGTGAATTCGCTGGTATCGGGCGACTGCATCGTCTCCGACGGGCATCTCAACCGGACGGTATTATCGACCGGTTCGCGCATGCATTCCTATTTCGTGCTCGAAGAAGCGGTGATACTGCTATATTGGGAGATCGGGCGGAATGTCTGGCTGAAGAAGGCGGTGATCGACCGCGGCGTCAATATCCCCGAGGGACTAGTGGTGGATGAAGATCCAGAATTCGAAACCAAATGGTTCCGTGATTGAAGTTCTCTCGGTTGCATCCGAGGTCTATCCTACTGATCAAGACCGGGAGGGTCGCCGACGTGGCGGGCGTCCTCCTTGGCCATGGCGTGACCATGCGCACATTGGTGTCGGGATATCCGACGATTATGGGCAAGCTTGCCGGCTGGCTGGTCGTCAAGAAACTAGACGATCTGTTCAGGCCCTATGTCAGTCCGGACGGCTGGGGCTGGCCGGACAATTAGAAACGCCTTGCGGCGCTCGGCTGGGTCGCGGCGGAACTGAGCCTGAGGACGATCGAAGGGTATCATTCGCAAGTCATTCACTGCCATGATTAGCAGGTGGAACTGGCATCGGCCTATATTAAGTTCGGGCCGATCTCAAACGTCAAGACAGTGATGATGATCCACAATATTGCGTTCAAGAGCTTCTTTAGCACCGAAGTGTTTGGCGAGTTGTATTTGCTGCCTGAGGCATTTGGAGTGGGTAGTGTCAAATATTATGGTGGCGTGTCATTCCTCACGGCGGAGGTGAAGTGTGCCGACTTTGTGACAACGATCAGTCCCAATTACGCCAATGAAATCTGCACACCAGAATTCTGCATGGGGCTTAAAGGCCTGCTCAATGGGCAGGCCGAGCTGGGCTCGGGCGAGGCTTATCTTGAGGACGGGTTCCGACTAGAGGGCGCGATGCATCCGGGCAAGGTCAGCATCGCCAATGTCTATAACAAAGCCCTCAGCCATCTGATGCAGGGTGGCCGATGCCATTGTAATTCTGTCGCGGTTCGAGCCGCGCGGGCTGACCCAGCTATACGGACTGCGCTATGGCTGTGTGCCTGTGATGGGCCGGATTGGCGGGCTCGCCGATACTGTTATCGGCGCTAACCCGGCCGCTTTTGCAGCAGAGGCGGCGACAGGTGTAGTGTTTGATCCCAATAGCAGCCAGGCATTGCACGACGCTATCCGCAAGACGGTAACGCTCTACAATGACAACAAGATCTGGAAGAAAATCCAACGGCGGCGCATGAAATCGGAGGTCTCATAGGAGGCCAGCGTAGCGCGCTACGCTGATCTGTACGCCAGTATTACCGGGCTTAAGAGCAATGATGATTCAAACAATTAAGACGACGCCTTTTGGCGACCAGAAACCCGGCACCTCGGGCCTGCGCAATCGCGTCAGCGTCTATCAGCAGACCAATTACGTTGAGAACTACCTGCAGGCGATCTTTGATAGTCTGGAAGGGTTCGTCGGGCAGACGCTCGTGATTGGCGGGGACAGGCGATTCTATAATGATGTTGCCATCCAGACAGCGATCCGGATGGCGGCAGCCAATGGCTTCAGCAAGGTCATGGTGGGCCAGAACGGCCTGCTGTCGACCCCGGCGGCCAGCCATGTGATCCGGCATTACCGCGCGTTCGGCGGGCTAGTGCTGTCGGCTAGTCACAATCCGGGTGGGCCGGATGGCGATTTTGGCATCAAGTACAATGTCGGCAATGGCGGCCCGGCACCCGAGAAGATCACCAACGCCGTATATGATCGCACTCAGGAGATCGATAGCTACAAGACCATTGACGCTCCCGATGTGGCGCTCGACCAGATCGGTGTTCAGCGTTCCGGCGACATGGTGGTCGAGGTTATCGATCCGGTCGCCGACTATGCGGCGTTGATGGAAACGCTGTTCGATTTCGCGGCAATCGAGGATTTGTTCGCGTCCGGCTTCACCATGACGTTTGACGCAATGAATGCGATTACCGGGCCCTACGCGCATGCCATTCTGGAAAATCGCCTGGGCGCCCCCAAGGGAACGGTGAAGAACGGCGCGCCACTGCCCGATTTCGGCAAGGGGCATCCTGATCCGAACTTGGTCTACTGCAAGGACATGTTCGACCTGCTGATGACGGCGGCGGGCCCCGATTTCGGTGCCGCCTCAGATGGTGATGGTGACCGCAATCTGATCATTGGCAAATACCGCTTTGTAACCCCGTCGGATTCGCTGGCATTGCTAGCGGCCAATGCGCATCTGGCGCCGGGCTACAAGGCTGGTATTGCCGGAATCGCTCGCTCGATGCCGACCAGCGCAGCGGCCGACCGCGTGGCGGAAAAGCTCGGCATTGCAATGCATGAAACGCCGACGGGCTGGAAGTTCTTCGGCAATCTGCTTGATGCCGGCCGGGTCACCATTTGCGGCGAGGAAAGTGCGGGCACTGGATCGAATCATGTGCGCGAAAAGGACGGCCTATGGGCCGTATTGCTCTGGCTCAACATTGTCGCGGCGCGCAAGCAGAGCGTTGACGAGATCGTGCGGGAACACTGGGCGATCTATGGCCGCAATTACTATACCCGCCACGACTATGAAGAGGTCGATGCGACCATCGCTAGCAAGCTGGTGGATGATCTGCGTGCCCAATTGCCTGGCCTGGTCGGGCAGAATTTCGGCGAGGATCTGCAGGTCGCTTATGCCAATGACTTCAAGTATCATGACCCAGTGGATGGTTCGATCAGCGTTAAACAGGGCATCCGCATCGGCTTTGCGAACGGCTCGCGCATTGTGCTCAGGTTGTCGGGAACCGGTACCGTCGGCGCCACGTTGCGGCTCTATCTCGAACGCTACGAAGCGGCTGATGGACGACACGATCTGGACACCCAGGTGGCTCTTGAACCGTTGATCAAGCTGTCTGAGCAGTTCGCCGGAATCAAGCAACGTACGGGGCGTCAAGAACCAAGCGTTATCACCTAATATCGGAAAATCAAAGAAACTCATGCTAGTCCCCACTGGGGGCAGTATTGCGCCATCTCGGCGCCACGCTCACTGAGTAAGGCATCAATTTTGCCGTCTATTCGAAGACCGAGACCAAGATCTGAGTATCGATCTATGACGAACAGGATCAGGAGACTGATCGGTTCGAACTGACCGTGCATCAGAGCAAAATCCGCGCCGGGATGATTGCAGGGCTGGTGGCAGGGGCCCGTTATGGGTTGCGGGCGGATGGCAAGTACAATCCCGATCAAGGACTGTTCTTTGATCCGATGAAATTGCTGGTAGATCGCCTATGCCAAGCCGCTGGATCGGGCATTTGTACGATCGCCATGCCTGCGGCTGGACTGCAGCGAGGCCGTTGATACCGCGCCGCTGATTCCCAAGGCTATCGTAGGGGGTATAGGCAATGAAAACATCTTGCCGTGCAAGAAGGCGCCGGGCTTGTTCTATAAATTTAATGTACACAGCTACACCATGCGCCACCCCCAGCGCGCAGGGGGGGCGCTGCATGGCACTATCGCGGCGTTGACTACATAGCGGGTGATTGACTACCTCAAAAAATATATCGGCGTGGATACGCTACAATTGACGCCGACGGCGGCCTGTATTAACGAAAGGTACCTGCCGGCACTTGGCCTGACCAATGCCTGGGGCTACAACCCGGTCGTCTATTCAGCCATCAATCCACGGCTGGCGCCGCGAGGCCGGAGGAATTGCGGCACATGACCGATCTATATCGCAAGAAAGGCATCTCGGTGATTCTTGATGTGATCTATAAACCATAGCAGCAAGAGCAACACCAATGGGCCGATGCTTAGCCTGATGGAGCATAATGCCAAGGCCTATTACCGGTTCGTCGAGGTGGGTAGCAAACAGCATCTGGTCAACGATACCGGCACCGGCATACCCTGCGCTGCGATCACCCGGCAGCGCAGCGGCTGGTGATCGACAGCCTGCGCTACTGGGTCGAAGAAATGGGCGTGTCCGGTTTCCGGTTTGATCTGGCGACGATGCTGGCGCGCGATCCGGGGTTTAACCCGCATGCCGAGATGCTGGAAATGATCAAGGCGAACCCGGTGCTCAGCCAGTGCATTCTGGTTGCCGAACCCTGAGATACGGATCCGGGCAGCTATGCGCTGGGCAGTTTGGCAAGGAATTCGAAGAACACAACGATACTTAATCGCGATGAAGTTCGCGAGTTTTGGCGCGGCGAGGATGGAAAGAGCGGAGCGCTGGCGAGCAAGGTCGTCGGTTCTGCCGAAATCTTTGATTCCGCCTGTCGCAAGCCGAGCCACGGCGTGAACATGCTGGCGATGCATGACGGGTTCACCCTGCGCGATATGGTCAGCTATACCAACAAGCACAACCAGGCCAATGGCGAAGATAACCGCAACGGGCATAGTCACAACGCTTCATGGAATTGTGGCGTTGAAGGCGAGACAGACGACGCGGTGACCAATCTGGCGCGTAAGCGCGATGTACGGGCGCTGCTGGCGACCTTATTCCTGTCGCGCGGTGTGCTATTGCTGCAGCAGGGCGATGAGGTGTACCGCCCTCAGCAGGGCAACAATAATGCCTATGCATAGGACAATTAGATTACCTGGGTCGACCGAGAGAATGGCGACGATAACCAGGTTCCGCAAGGAACATATGACGCTGACCCACGACCACTTCCTCATCGGGCAGGACAAGAACGGCGTGCGCGACGTTATCTAGCTGCATCCCGATGGTCGTGAAATGACCGAAGGCGATTGGGGGGGGCGTCCGGGGCGTCAGTGCTGGGTATGCAGTTGCGCAATAAGGATAGTGAAGTACTAGGTTGGCTCAACCGCCGCAACGAACCTGTCGTTGCTCGACTGCCCAAGGAGAAGTGGACTATCGGTATCGATTCGGACAATGCGGACGAGACAGCAACATTAACGCCGCGATCAGTGGCGGTGCTGGTTCGCTCGGTCCAAACTGCATGATCGTCGCTCAACTCAGTGATATTCACGCAGATGATATGGCGGCGGCGCTGACGCAGCTTGATCGCGTGCTGGATTGGCTCAGGCCGATGCGACCGGATGTTATCATCGTCAGCGGTCATCTGGCAGAGTATAAACATGCCGAGAGCTATCGGGCTATCGGCGACCGACTTAAGGCCACCAGATCACCCTTCTAGGTAGTGCTGGGTAATGTCGACGCCCATTTTGAAATGGGCAGGGTGTTCGGGGCACAGATGGGCTGGGGCGATCACTGTCCGCTCAACTATATTGGCCTGATCGGCGACCGGATGTGGGTGATCGGGCTCGACGTCACTGTTGGCGGAGCGCAACGCAGCGATGCGGCGCCGGTGCTAGACTGGATGGCGACAGCGCTCGGTGCCGATGGACCGCCAGCGCTGATCTTTCAGCACCAGCATCCATTCCTCTGCGATATTGACGTCAAGGATCGCAATAATTGTCGTAATTAGGAAGAGCTGTCGTTGGTGGTCAGCAAGGCGAAGGACGCGGTTCTTGGTTTCACGTGTGGGCATATGAACCGGTCGATGTTCACTCGCACTTGAC
>JALBVE010000014.1 GCA_025050575.1 Candidatus Devosia symbiotica | reverse complement strand
GGGGGTCATCTCCACTGCCATGCTCGCGCACGATCGGCAATTCGGGCGCTGGCGGCGCTTCATGCGGTCGCCCGAAATCGGGTGCTGCTGTTTCCTGTCCGGCAGAGATGATCGAGCGGCGAATCGCTCGGGTCCGGGTGAACATGGCTTCCAGCGCCGCGCCATCGCCAGTCCGTACCGCCCGCTGCAACACGGACAGATCCTCAGTAAACCGTCCCAGCATTTCGAGCACGGCATCGCGATTGGTCAGGAACACGTCGCGCCACATCACGGGATCGGACGCCGCGATGCGGGTGAAATCGCGGAAGCCCGAGGCCGAGAACTTGATGACTTCGGACTGGGTCGCCGCCTCCAAATCGGCCACCGTACCCACGGTATTATAGGCCACCAAATGGGGAATATGGCTGGTGATGGCTAGCACCATATCGTGATGTTCGGCGCCTATGCTTTCAACATGGCTGCCCATGGCTCGCCAGAAGGCGGCGAGCTTTTCAGTCTGCGCCGGATCAATTTCGGGGCCGGGCGTCAACACGCACCAGCGGCCGACAAACAACTCGGAAAAGCCGGCCGACGGGCCGGAATACTCGGTGCCGGCAATGAGGTGGGCCGGAATGAGATAGACCACTGCAGGCACATGACCCTTGAGAACCTTGACCACATAGCCCTTGACCGAACCGACGTCTGACACAATCGAGCCCGGCTCGAGCGACGAGGCAATGGACTTGATGATGCTCTCATAGGCGCCAACCGGCGTACACAAAATTACCAGATCAGCACCACGCACCGCCTCGGCAGCATTAAGTGTATAAATGTCGCCCAGATCCAGCTCGCGCGCCTCGTCGAGCGTTTGCTGTTTACGGGTGGCAATAGAAATCATCTCGACCAGACCCTGCCGCCGTGCGGCCAGAGCAATCGAGGAGCCGATCAGGCCGATGCCGATCAGGCCGAGCTTGCGGAAATGAACGCTCATGCGGTTTTGACCAATGCCTTGAGGATGTCGACGACGCCACGCATCGCCTGTTCAGAGCCGATGGAAATGCTCAGCCCATCGTGGATCCCATAGGAGACGCCGATTTCGCGCACGATCAGCCCGCGCGCCATCAGGGCATCAAACGCCATACGGACATGCTCGGCGTCGGGGAATAGAAGCATGACGAAATTGCCCTGGCTGGGCACGACATAGATGTGGTTGGAATCAAGTTCTTCGGTAATCCAGTCACGCTATTGCACGTTGTTCGTCTTGAGTTTGGCGATGAATTCGGTGTCGCGCGCCTCCGCTGTTACTGCCAGCTGGTCGAGCAGATTGATATTGAGCGGTCCGCGAATGCGGTTAAGCACATCGACCAGTTCGGGCGAACCCACCAGCCAGCCGAGCCGCGCCGCCGCCAGACCCATTTTGGAGAATATGCGCATCATCACCACGTTATTGGTTTTGGCCACCAGATCGAGCCCGACCGAATAATCGGTCGTCGTCACATATTCGGCATAGGCACTGTCGATCGCCAGAAGGATGTCAGGGCGTAGGCCGGCATGCAGGCGCCGCACTTCCGCATCACTGAGATAGGTGCCGGTGGGATTGTTGGGATTGGCCAGCCAGATGATCTTGGTCTTGCCCGTCACTGCCACCAGCAGCGCATCGACATCGGCGACCATGACAATGCTGGCGCCAGCGGCCTTGGTGATGATCGGGTGCACGGAAAAACTATAGCGGTTCATCACCGCCTTATCGCCCTCACCCAGATAGCACTGGGCAATCAGGTGCAGCAGATCATCTGAACCATCGCCGCAGACGATGCGTTCGGCATCCACACCATGCATTTCGGCCAGCGCAGTGCGCAGCACCCGCGATCTGCTCTCGAGATAGATTTCGAGATGCTCGGCCGCGGCGCGAAATGCTGCAATGGCCTTTGGACTGGCGCCCAACGGCGACTCATTGGCCGAAAGCTTGACTGCATTACTGCCCGCTGCACCGGACTTGCCAGGCAAGTAGACGGCAATATCGAGCATGCCGGGCTGTGGGATGGGGCGGATATCGTCTGACATGATGCCGTTTCTGGGCGGAAAAACCGCGCGAACCATAGTCAAACTGCTCGGTCTTGGCAAAGCGCTTCTCGCGCCCTGGATCGCGCCGCTTCGTCAAGGCGCCAAGAGCTAACCCGCTGTCTCGGAACAAGACGGTTAATCTGCCATGTTATGAATTTGCCGGCGCTCAACCCAGCCGAGCCGGGCCGCCAGACATCAATAACAAAGAAAAATTAGCGGTTGGAAGGCTAAGATTTTGTTCACAAAGAGCGGCCACATGGCAAAATTCATCACTTGTTAGCAAAGCTGAGCAGCCTGGGGTTGGTCTTGCCGCGGGACAAGAAGTCCGCATCGTCACTTGTGCCAGTCGCACGCGCCGACCCATCAGACCTAGCCGTGAACAAATGCGGATTCTGCCGCGCGCGCCGATTCGGTTCTGTTTGGTTCGCGCCCTGTTCTCTCTAGTTAAGCCACATGACAAAAAGGTCATGATAACTGTCCTGTCTTGGGACAAGATGTAGGACCACTCGTAACTATTGCAGTGACCGCCTACGTTGGACGGAAATGACCTTTGCGCCCGCCCAATCGGTCAAGACAATCCTTGGCCCTACCAATACAGGGAAGACCTATCTTGCCATTGAGCGCATGCTGGCCCATCCCACCGGGATGATCGGCCTACCTTTGCGTTTTTTTGGCGCGCGAAGTCTATCAGCGCTGCGTCGAGCGCGTCGGCGTACAGGCAGTGGCGCTGATCACCGGAGAGGAACGCATCGTCCCAGACAAGCGGCGTTTCTGGGTCTGCACCGTCGAAGCCATGCCCACCGATATTCGCATGGATTGCCCGGCCATTGATGAAATCCAGACGGCCACCGATTTCGACCGCAGCCACGTCTTTACCGATCGCATCCTTGCATGCTCGGAGCGTGCACGAGACCCTGCTGCTGGGCGCAGCCACCATGGCTCCGGTGATCCGCAAGCTGCTGCCCCACGCCGAGATTATCGACCGGCCGCGCTTCAGCCATCTAACCTATGCTGGCTCCAAGAAGATTTCGCGCAAACCGGCCTGCTCAACCATTGTCGCCTTCTTCGCCTGCCAGGTTTACGCCATCGCCGAACTGATCCGGCGCAAGCGCGGCGGCGCAGCGGTAGCGATGGATGCCCTGAGTCCGCGCACCCGCAATGCCCAGGTCAAGCTCTATACAAAATGGCGATGTCGACTTTCTTGTCGCCGCCGACGCCATCGGCATGGGGCTCAATCTCGATATCCAGCATGTCGCTTTCGCTGACGACAGCAAATTCGATGGCCGGACTAGCCGGCCACTAACCCCCGTTGAGCTCGGCCAGATCGCCGGCCGGGCCGGTCGCCATGCCCGCAATGGCACCTTTGGCGTCACCGCTGGCACGGAGGGATTCGATGAAGAAATGATCGTGGCGCTCGAAACCCACGATTTTGAATTCATCAAAGTGCTGCAATGGCGCAATAACCGGCTGGATTATTTGTCCATCCCCGCCTTGCTCAATAGTCTGGAAGCCATCTCGGACAGCCGAATGCTGATCCGCACCCCCATCGCTACCGATCAGCACGCCCTCGAATTTGTTGCTTACAACGAAGTAGGTAAATTGGCGCGCGGCCTCGATGGTGCCCGTTTGCTCTGGGAATGCTGCTAGACCCCGGATTATTAGGGTATTTCGCCGGCTAATCACGGCGAAATTGTCACACATATTTACGCCGATTTAGTCAAGCGTGGTAAGGTGGACACAGATTGGATTGCCGAGCAGATCCGCTTTTGCGACAATGCAAGCGGCGACATCGACACTTTGAGCAACCGGATCAAGCAGATCCGTACATGGACCTTCGTCGCGAACCGCAAAAACTGGCTTGCAGACCCTTCACATTGGCGCGAAAAGACGCGAGACATTGAGGACCGACTGAGTGGTGCGCTGCGCGAGCGGCTTACTCAGCGCTTTGTCGACCGGCGCACTAGCGTGCTGCTTCGTCACCTGAAAGACAAACGTATGGCATCTCCCGAGATCAATGAGCGCGGCGAAATACGGCTGGAAGGCCATCTCATCGGCACACTCGAAGGCTTCCGCTTCACCCTGGCCCGCAATGAAGGCAACGCCGACATCAAGAGTCTGCGCTCCGCCGCCGACCAGATCGTCGCGTCCGAAATACACCATCGGGCCGACCGCCTGGCCGGCGCACCCAATGAAGAATTTGTGCTGGCCACTGATGGCCGCATACGCTGGAAAGGCGATATCGTCGCCGAATTGGTCGAGGGTGACGCTCTTTATCGCCCGCGCCTGCTAATTCTGGCGGACGAAACGCTGACCGGAACCGATCTGGAACGTGTCCAGGATCGGCTGAGCCTATGGTTGCGCCATCACGTCAACACCGTTCTCGAACCGGTCATGGCGCTCGAAGCCCCTGCCGATCTCGAGGGCGTGGCCCGCGGCATCGGCTTTCAGCTATTTGAGCATCTCGGGCTCATCCCCCGCACGCAGGTCGCCGATGAGGTCAAGAACCTCGATCAGGACGTGCGCGGCAAGATGCGCAAGCTCGGCATCAAGTTCGGCGCCTATCACATCTATCTGCCGCTTTCGCTCAAACCGGCGCCGCGCGAACTTGCGCTGATTCTGTTCGCGCTCAAGAATGGTGGCATCCGCCAGCCCGGCGTCACCGATATTCCCCATATCGTGCTCTCGGGCCGCACCAGCTTTGTGGTCGATCCCGAAGTCGATACGCGCCTTTACAAAATCGCTGGCTTCAAGGTCGCCGGCAAGCGCGCCGTGCGCGTTGATATTCTCGAGCGTGTGGCCGGCATCATCCGCTCGCTGATTGCTCTCGATCCGACCCGTCACCAAGGTGAGTTGCTGGCTGGCGCAGCCGAAGGTAACGGTTTCCGCGTCACCGTGGAAATGACCTCTCTGCTGGGCTGCTCGGGCGAGGACTTTGCCTCGATCCTCAATTCGCTGGGCTATCGCGTCAAGCGCACGCTAAAGGTTGTCGAGACCGCTGTACCGGCTAAGGCGAGCGCCGAAGCGCCAGCGCTCGAGGAAACCCTGAGTGAAAATCGGGCCTCTACCGAAACGGTGGACGCAGCACCAACGCCGGCACTTGCTACCGAAGTGACGCCGGCCGAAGCCATGGCGATACCAGTCACGACTCTCGTCGAGGCCTCTTTGGAGACCAAAACAACGACCGGCGAGACCGCACCTGCCGAGCTTGAGTTCGACGAAGTCTGGTCGCCCAGCGGCAAACGCCCTGAAGCCAGGCGTTATGAGAGCCGCCGCCGGCCCGAAGGCGAAACCCACCAGCGTCTTGAACGCGAGCGGTTACAAGCCAAGCGCCGACCCGAGGGCGAAGTGCAGGACTTGTCCAGGGCCCAGCATCTCAAGCCGAAGCCAGAAGCACGCGGCCGCAATGAAAATCGACATTCCGAAAGCCAGAAGGGCGAACGGGCAAAGTTCCAGGCACCGCGTGAGGAAAAGCGCGAGAAGGTGTTTGATCCCGACAGCCCCTTCGCCAAGCTTGCCGCCCTGTGTGACGGCAAGGCGAACTAGCAATTGGCAGGGCCTGTCGAGGCCGTCGCCCGCAAGGAGCAGCTCGACAAGCCCTGTTTTTTGCGCGTGCCATTGAAAGTCGCGTACTCTGGCGCAAAAATTTATCGAATCCAGCGCCGTTCGGATCAATTCCGAGCGGACTGATCGCAGCGATCTCAAGGTCGGTGCTAGCGATGTCCTGACTATGACGTTGCATGATCGCATCGTGGTCTGACGCATTGTCGACAGCGGCACCCGTCGTGGCTCTGCCAGCGAGGCGCATGGCCTCTATGAAGACCTCTCGCCGCCGACATTGCCCAAAGCCGAGCAATCGACCTATGAGGCGGCCATTGCACCGCGCGACGAAGGCGCGGGTCGGCCAATCAAGAAACAGCGGCGCGACACTGACCGACTGCGCGGTGGGGAAAATGAAGCATGACCGCAATTCCCGCATTGCGCACTGAACGGCTGGTGCTGCGTGCCCAGACCTATGTTGATTATCCAGCCTATGAGGCCCTATGACCTCGGCCCGTGCCTACTATATGGGCGGTCCGTTCAGCCTATCGGCGGCCTGGGGCATATTCCGCAATGACGTCGCCTAGTGGGCGCTATTCGGCCAGGACTGTCTAATGATCGAATTGCAGGTCAGTGGAACTGCGTCAGACAAGTTGGCATCAATCACGGACCGCTATTTCCCCAAAAGAAACAAAGAAACTGGGCTGGTTGCTTGATGCTGGCCACGAAGGGCACGGTTACGCGTTTGAGGCAGCCTCGGCATTGCGAGACTGGGCCTGTTCGGCCCTGCAATTGCCGCACCTGGTCAGTTATGTCGATCCGGGCAATGATCGCTCCATCGCGCTGGCCGACCAGCTCGGCGGGATCCGCGATGACCAGGCGCTGCGCCAGGACCCTGACGACCTGGTGTTCCGTCATTAGCCTGGGGCAACCACCTGATAAATTTTGCCTTCCATGATGGAGATCGCGCCAAACTCTGCCCTTAGCTAGCCTTGCAGGCCACAGAAAAAAAGTTTAGCATCGCACTGTTGAGATTTGCTCTGCCGCAACCTTGAGCGGACTGAGTTCCTGATCTGGATCGCCCCATAGATGACCTATGTCGTCACCGACAATTGCATCGCCTGTAAGTACACCGACTGCGTGGAAGTCTGTCCTGTGGACTGCTTCTATGAAGGTGAAAACATGTTGGTGATCCACCCCGATGAATGCATCGACTGTGGTGTGTGCGAGCCAGAATGCCCCGCCGAGGCGATTAAGCCGGATACCGATAGCGGCCTCGACCACTGGCTTGAGATCAACACAAAGTTTGCCTCTGCCTGGCCCAATTTGACGGAGCGGCGCGAACCGCTACCCGAAGCCAAGGCAAAAGACGGCGAAACCGGCAAGTTCGAAAAGTATTTCTCTGAGGCACCCGGCGAAGGCGACTGAAGCCAGCTGGTCGCTTCGCGCAATATCCCGCGATAAACCAATGTGCCCACCCCGTTAGGGGAGGACGTCAGATCAGGCAGGCGATGCCTTGGGCGGCTAGGCTGCAGTCAGGTCGCTGGCTCCCTAGCCCTTACATGGCTAGCGCCGGCAGCGACTTGAATCTGCCCATCAGCGCGCGATAGGGAGCCAGCAACAGCAGGGCCGCCACGAATTTCACCAGGAAGTCGCCGGTCGCCAGTGAGGTCCATAGCGGCACTTCTGGCCCCACGCCCAGCCACAGCGCGGGAAAACCTAGCGAGCCGTCCGCCAAGCCGAACAGGGCGTCCACGCCCGCCAGCGCCGGCGCAAAGGCTACCGTAAAGAAGATGGTTATATCGATCATCGAGCCGACAAAGGGGGCGCGAACCAGGCCTTGCTGGCACGCAGCCGCGAGAATATGGCGATATCTAGCAATTGCCCGATAACGAACGCCGTTGCCGACGCTAGTGCGATACACTGCGTGGTAGCCGGGCCTTCACCCGCGCTCCAGGGAAGCGGCATATAGCTCAGATAAAGCGAGACGCCCAACCCATAGGCAAAGCTCGCCAGAACCACGATTCGGGCATGGCGCAGGCTATCGAAACGATTAGTCAGGTCGGTGACCAGAAAAGAAAAGGGGAAGGTGAATGCGCCCCAAGTCCGCAGATCGGCAAGATTTACCAAACCCAACTGCACGTTCAGCGGATAGAGCATCAGAATATTGGAAGCCGCGATAACCACGACCATGGCGGCAATAGCCACCAGAAAACGAGCTAGCATCAGAATGCGCCTCTATGTGACGACTCACCGGCAGCAGATCGGGGCGGAGTTGCGCCAAGATTGACGCAAAAGAAAAAACCGCACGGAGACTAACTCCGAGCGGTCAATTCATCACTATGACGGTTCGCTTAGACAGTCAGAGCTGCGCGAACTTCCTTCTTGATGCCCTGAGCCAGCGGCGACAGCGTGTCGTCGCTCTGCTTGAGCAGGAAGGCATCCAGACCGCCGCGATGTTCAACCGAACGCAGGGCGTAAGCGGTGATGCGTAGCTTGACGGGGCGGCTCAGCGCCTCCGAGATCAGCGTCACGTTCACTAGGTTCGGAAGGAACCGGCGACGGGTACGATTGAGAGCGTGCGAAACGTTGTTGCCAACCAAAACGCCCTTGCCGGTAAGTTCACAGCGCCGTGCCATGGTCATGTATCCTATTGCAAAAGGCCCCTCATGGGATCAAGCCCCGCAACGGGGGCTATCTTGTCATGAAATCTGAGGGATCTTTAGTCAATATGCCGAGCCCTGTCAAGACAAACGCCAGCGCAATCCAGTGTGAGCGGCTTGCACAGGGCTACGCCAAACAGCACTTTGGAACCCTAGTCTGATTCGTGCCGCCCATTACTTTAGAGATGCCCAACCTTGATCCAGTTCCGTTTCGCCGCTCTTGCCGCACTCGCCCTGTTCGCAAGCCTACCCGCCCGTGCGGCAGAAATCGATGCCAAGGTTGGCTGCGTGCTGACCCTGGGTGGCGTCAATATTGCCACCATGGATGTCGATCTCAAGGACGACGGCGCGCGCTATAGCCTGGATCTGTCTGCCAAAGTTGCTGTCTGGGCGGCATCGTCGCTAGCGGCACGGCCAAAGCCAGCACCTCGGGCGGCCTCGACCAGCAACCGGCTCGCCGCAACATTGCGTATGAAGTGCAACGGACGACCTCGCCAGGTCGCGCACAACACCTTGGTGACAGCCGCCTTGATACCTTCGTGAGTATCGGAGATGATCAGCTTCACCCCACGGGGGCTGCGGCAGGTCAGCTTGCGCAGGAACTCGGTCCAGATCGGCTCAACTTCTGAGATGCCGATCTCCATGCCGAGCACTTCGCGCCGGCCATCGGCATTAACGCCTATAGCCATGTATAGTAGCCACCGAGACGATGCAGTCACCCCGACGCACCTTGAGGTATGCTGCGTCGATCCAAAAATAGGGCCAGTCGCCCTCGATTGGCCGATCAAGGAACGCCTTTACCTTGCCGTCGATCTCTTCGCACAATCGGCTGACCTGGCTCTTGGAGATGCCACTCATGCCCGTGGCCCAGACCAGATCATCTACCGAGCAGGTGGAGATGCCGTGGATATAAGCCTCCTAGATTACTGCCGCTGGTGAACACAGATAGCCCCAAACGTTTTTTGGGGTGCAGCCCAGTTCGTTACTGGTCCATGCTGGCAGGCCGCCGGGCATGACTCCGGTCTCGCGCCAGTCAGTGCCGTCAGGCGAGGCCTGGGTACGGATAGCGCCGCCATCGCCGGCGCCCTCGACGCCAGTGGCAGGGGTTGGGCCGCGGCAGGCATGGCCAGCAAAGCCGCGAGTACGGTGAGCAGCAAACGCATGATAATCCCCCCCGATCACGCAAGCGTAACATTGCTCTTCTAGGCTCGACAGCCTATTTCTAAGGACACAAGCTTCTGAGGTGTTTGATGGCTAGCCCGGCAATACGCAGGCAATCGGTAGGCGTGAATGTGGGCGGCGTACTGGTCGGCGGCGGTGCCCCGGCGATAGTGCAATCGATGACCAATACCGATACCGCCGATATCGACGCGACGGTCAAACAGGTGATGGCGCTGGCGCGGGCCGGCTCGGAAATCGTGCGAATCACGGTTGACCGTGACGAGTCCGCCGCCGCCGTGCCGATCATTCACGACCGGTTGGCGGTGCTGGGCTATGACGTGCCGCTGGTCGGCGACTTCCACTATATTGGCCACAAGCTGCTGACCGATCACCCGGCCTGCGCCGAAGCGCTGGCCAAATATCGCATCAATCCGGGCAATGTCGGTTTCAAGGCCAAGCGCGATACGCAGTTCTCAACGCTGATCGAGCTGGCACTAAAATATGACAAGCCGGTGCGCATCGGGGTAAATTGGGGGTCGCTCGACGAGGAATTGCTGACCAGACTGATGGATGAGAACGCTGCTGCCGGCGCGCCGCTGGGCGCGGCCGCGGTGCAGCGCGAGGCGATCATCCAGTCGGCCCTGCTGTCGGCGCAGCGCGCTGAAGAAATCGGGCTGGGCCGTGACAAGATCATCCTTTCCACCAAGGTCAGTGACGTGCAGCATTTAATCGCGGTCTATCAGGACCTGGCGGCGCGCTGCGATTATG
This sequence comes from Candidatus Devosia symbiotica, assembly GCA_025050575.1. Taxonomy (GTDB): domain Bacteria; phylum Pseudomonadota; class Alphaproteobacteria; order Rhizobiales; family Devosiaceae; genus Devosia; species Devosia symbiotica. The sequence continues at coordinate 25,163 of JALBVE010000014.1, read as the reverse complement.
CGTTGCATCTGGGACTGACCGAGGCCGGCATGGGCACCAAGGGTGTGGTGGCCTCCTCGGCAGCGCTGGGCATTCTGCTACAGCAAGGCATTGGCGACACGATCCGCATTTCGCTGACGCCCGAGCCGGATGGCGACCGCACCACCGAGGTCAAGGTAGCGCAGGAATTGCTACAGACCATGGGATTCCGCCAGTTTGTGCCGGTGGTTGCCGCCTGCCCAGGCTGCGGGCGCACGACCTCAAGCACCTTTCAGACCCTGGCCAAGGATATCGAGGCGCATCTGTCGAGATCGATGCCCGAGTGGAAGGAGCGCTATCCGGGCGTTGAAACCCTGTCGGTGGCAGTGATGGGTTGCATCGTCAACGGGCCCGGCGAATCCAAACACGCCAATATCGGCATTTCCCTGCCCGGCACCGGCGAAACCCCGGCGGCGCCGGTCTTTGTTGACGGTCAGAAGGGAGCGACGCTGCGCGGCGCCGATGTAGCAGACCAGTTCAAGCAAATGATAGCCGACTATATCAAGAACAAGTTCAGCTCTGGCGCTAAGAGTGCGGCCGAATAGTCATGCACTGGCTGCCTAATCAGTGCTGATGCGATCGCGGCCATTGGCCTTGGCAGCGTAGAGCAGGCGGTTGGCTTGGTCGTAGATTGTTTCCAGGCTCTCGGCGCCGATGCTAATGGTCAGCAGTTTGGCATCGGCCAGCACTGGCAGGTCGAGGGCGGCGATCTTGCCGCGCAGGGCTTCCAGGATCGGAACAGCCCTTGGTAAATCGCTGCCATGCAGCAGCAGGGCAAATTCTTCTTCGCCGAACTTTGTGGCCATATCCATGGGCCGACGAGCAACGCTGGCGATGGCATGCGCCACCTGCCGCAAGGCCTGATCGCCGATCGTATGACAAAAACGGTCATTGAACTGCTTAAAATGATCGATGTCGAGGACGGCCAGAACCACGAGTTCGTCATTGCGGGCGGCATGGGCAATGACGGCTTCGGCATGGCGCTGGAACAGGCGACGATTGGCCAAATCGGTCAAGGGATCAAACTGGGCCTGTCGCGCTAGGATAGCTGTGAGCAGGCACTACTGACGATGGACCAGCTCACGCATATAGCTGCCAATCGCACCAACCGGGATGGCCACGGCCAGGATGAAGATGAGGCCTGACAACTCGGTTCTGTGGGCATCTTCGAGCAGCGCGATAATGACGGCGACGAAGGGCGCCGCCAGCACACGATAAAAGATCAGTCCAATGGGCAAAAAAACGCCATTATCACGACGACTATGGCCGGTTCGGTGGCGGACAGGCCATGGGATTTGTAGATCATGGCATTCATAGCAGCCACAAAGGCCATGATTGAATAGATCAGGAAGGCAGCGGACCCCAAATCGGCTATGGCGCGAAGTGGGGTTGCGTAGAAAATAGTGATCACCAGCAGCGCGGCCCAACGGGCACTGAACAAAACCCAAACATCAATATCGGTTAAGCCTTGATTGAATACATCCATGCAGATCAAGTCAAAGCCGACAAAACATATCCAGATCAACATAGCAATGGCCCCGAAAATCAGCGCTGGCTTGCGTTGTTCGCGCGCAAAGGCCGCACGGTATTCTGCTTCCAGTTTGGATTCGAAGCGCAGGTCAGCGAAACCCCGCGCCAGTTGGCGTTCATGGGGTTCGTTAGCAGCTTACGGGGGCTAAATTAGTGATTGGCTGGCTTGGATATGCAAGCTGTCATGGTCCTTATGGAAGATGCCGACCGCAATTAATCTTGCGGAAGCATATATACTTTAACGATTGTCGAGCGGTAAATTCTAACCAGTGCTAACCGCAGGTGGGGTTCGCAGAACAGCGCCTTCAGGCGATGAACCAGTTGGCCAGCACCACCACAACCAGCTGTAGCACTGACAGGCCCATGGAGCCCCAGACTTTCAGCTTGTCACCGGTTTGCGTGCCGATAGTAGCGGTGGCAAACTGAATGATTCCAGCTAGGCGCCCAGCCAGATCAGCGCTGTACTATCCGCCAAAAAGGCGGCCCAGAACATCACCAGCAGCAATGCCAGGAAGCGGGCCAGGCCATTGAGTGCAAAGACACGGGTGATGGGCGAGCCCTCGCCGTCCCGCACGATAACGCCCGGGAAAAATAATCCGGCCAGCGAATAGCCGGCAATCACCAAGGCATTGATTAGGATGACAATAATGAGCACGATCAGCATGGCTGGGTCCTATTGCGCTTGGGGCGGTGGTTGACAGGCATCGACCCAGTGATTGCCGCACAGTTTGGCCAGACGATCCACGCTTAGGCGCACCGAGGCGCGGGTATCGCCGCCAGCTGGAATGACCAGATCATAGACCTTGAGCGAGGTATCGAGATAGATCGGCAACGGGCCAGGCAGGCCGAAGGGGCAGATCCCGCCTACCTGGTGGCTAGTCAGCTGTGCAACCTCTTTGGCGCCTAGCATGCGCGGGCGCTCGCCAAAGGCTGCCCTGGATTTCTGGTTGTCGAGCCGTGCATCGCCGCGTGTCACCAGCAATAGCCCCAGATGCACAAGATCTTGCCGATCTAGCCGGATTCGACGCCATGCACAGGGGCGGCTCTTGCAGATGTATTCAGAACAGGTGGGCGAGCTGGTTTTGATAGTCCTGGCGGGTCTTGTAGTGCAGCGGCGCCTTGAGGGCGCGTTGCATGAAATCCGGGTCGATCTCACGCGCCCCATCGAGCGCCATCATTTCGGACACAGTGATGCGGTGACCGGTGAATGACTCGTGTCGCACCGGTTCGCTAACATGGAAGCTTCTTGGCTGGATCACGCGACAATAGGCGCCTGAGGCGGCCGGCCTAATGGAAGCGCTTGAGGAATTTCGGATCGCCCATGCGGGCGGCAAACACCGTGCAGAGGGTGCGGTGTGAGATAATTTCGAGTACCACGTCGTCAATGACGAAGCGGTCGCCAATAGCCACCATGCAGCCCACGACGCCGCCAATGGTCAGGTTTTCGCCGAACACACCGGGGGCAGATATCGGCATCAAGCTGATCGGCCCACCAGTCATAGTTGTCCTTGAAGTAGAGATAGACCGCCTGGTCCTTGCCGCCATGATGACGGCGATCCAGAATGGCGTCGTCCTCGATATCCTCGGCCGTCACCATAACATCGCCGGCAACAGGCTGCTTATAGATGCCGGTCATGCCCGATTTTGCCGGAATGGGCTGCTGCTTGTCGATATTGATACCGACGAGGATGGCCATGGTTCAGCTCTCCCGGCTGGCGAAGTAACGGGCAGTGGCGCGCAGGCCGTCGGCCTTGGGTCCAAAGGTGCGCAGCGCCGACAAGGCGGCGGCAACGGTATTACTGAGGTGCTGGCGGGCGCCGTCAATACCGAGTATGTTAACCAGGGTCTGCTTGCCCATGTCGGCGTCCTTTCCAGTGGCCTTGCCCATGGCAGCAGCAGAGGTAGTAACATCCAGAATATCATCGGCCAGTTGGAAGGCTCGGCCGGCGGCCTCGGCATAGGCGGTCAACACGGCCAAACCACGGGCATCGGCACCGCCCAGAATGGCGCCCATGCGGACGCTGGCGCGGATCAGTGCGCCGGTCTTCATGGCCTGCATGGCGGAGATGTCGTCGCCGGAAAATATGTCTTGTTCGCCCTCAATGTCGCGCATCTGCCCACCCACCATGCCGCCACCGCCTGAGCCTTTGGCCAATTCTGTGACCAGTGCAATGCGCACCACCGGATCGGGATGGCACTGGGGCTCGGCCAGCAGGGCAAAGGCCTGAGTTAGTAGAGCGTCGCCGGCCAGGATTGCGGTGGCCTCGTCATAGGCCTTGTGCACGGTGGGACGACCGCGACGCAAATCGTCATCATCCATGGCAGGCAAATCATCGTGGATCAGCGAATAACAGTGGACCATTTCAACGGCCAGGCCGGCGGTCAGGGTCTGGTTGGCGGGAACCTGAAAGATCGCCGCGGCCTGGCGCACCAGCAGCGGGCGCAGGCGTTTGCCGCCATTGAGGCTGCCGTAGCGCATTGCCGCGACCAGCCGCTTGGCGGCCGGGCCGGGGCCTGATAGCTGTGCGGCACTGAGTTGGTTGCCCAGCGCAACCTCAATAGCAGTAGCGCAATCGATCATGTCGGCAGAAAAATCATACATGGCAACTTGCTAGCCGGTTTGGTGGCGGAGCGGCAAGTCACCTCAGCAAAGCGGGTGCGCGACGAGCGCCGTGCAGCGCGCGGACAAGTGTCCAAACCCGGCAATTGCGGCTTTCGCCTTTGGGCGGGGATGGATACGGGATGAAGTCATGGCACGACGCACACTCAAAGGCTTCCGGGCGCTGGTGCGCAATCTGGGCATAGCACTGGCGCTGGCGGTGGCAGTGCCGCTGCTGCTGACGCCGCTCTATGCGGTGGTGAACCCGATTTCGGTGCCAATGGTCGCGCGCCTGCTCAGTGGTCAGTCGATGGAACAGCAATGGCGCGATATCGGCGACGTCTCCGACCGTCTGAAAGCGGCGGTAATCCTGTCTGAAGACGGGCAGTTCTGCCATCATCTTGGCGTCGATTTCGGAGCGCTGCGTGACGAGGTGGAGCGCTTCATGGCCGGCGAGGACGCGCGGGGCGCCTCCACCATCACCATGCAGGTCGCCCGCAATCTGTTTCTGTGGAACGGGCAAAGCGTGCTGCGCAAGGCACTTGAAGTGCCGTTGGCGCTCTACATCGATCTGGTGCTGCTCAAGAGGCGCATCATGGAAATCTATCTCAATATTGCTGAATGGGGCCCTGAGGGGCAATTCGGTATCGTGGCGGGTGCCAAGCGGGCCTTTGGCATTGAACCGCAGGATCTCGATTGGCGCATTGCCACCTTGCTGGTGACGGCGCTGCCCAATCCGCTGTTGCGCCAACCCGGTCGGCCAAGCGCGGACATGGTGCGGATTGCCAGCATTATCGAACGTCGCGTGCGCCAATATGGTGCGCGGGCCAATTGCGTTGGCGAAGGGGGGCGGTTGGCGCTGTAGCCGTCTGGTCAAGGAGCCCAACGCGGGTATTGGATTTGTCGGCCAGACTTGCCAACAACCCTCTAGCGAAGGGCCCAGAGTTCCTCTATAGAGCCTAGCAACCCCATCAGAGATAAGTCTCTGGGCCGCTCTGGCGGCGCAACGATATTGAATTCGGAGTACCGATCATGGCAGTGCCAAAACGCAAGACCTCGCCGATGAAGCGCGGCTTCCGCCGTTCGCACGATGCTCTGCCCGCCCCCACCTATGTCGAAGACCAGGATTCGGGCGAGCTGCGTCGTCCACATCACGTCGACCTCAAGACCGGCATGTATCGCGGTCGTCAAGTTTTTGAAGTCAAAAAGTAGTTTATTGAGTCTGGCAGCGCTGTGCGCTCCCTTCTGATATGCAAGCGGCCGTTCCTATGAACAGGTCGGCCGTTTTCCTTGCCCTGCCGCACGCTGGAGCGGCCGCTTTCCCGGAGACTGTCATGACGATGCGCGTTGAATCGGACACCATGGGCACCATCAACGTGCCGGCCGACAAATATTACGGCGCTCAGACTGCCCGTAGCCTGGCCAATTTTGACATTGGCGGCGAAAAGATGCCGCGCGAGATCATCACCGCCTTCGGCATTCTCAAAAAGGCTGCAGCGCTGGCCAATTTCAAGCTGGGCCTGCTCGATGAAGCCACGCGCGACCTGATTGTCGCGGCGGCCGATGAGGTGATTGCCGGCAAGCTGGAAACCCATTTTCCACTGGTGGTCTGGCAGACCGGTTCGGGCACGCAGTCCAATATGAATGTCAACGAGGTGATCTCTAACCGCGGTATCGAGATGGCCGGTGGCACGATGGGCTCCAAGAAGCCCGTGCATCCCAATGACCACGTCAATATGAGCCAGTCGTCTAACGACACCTATCCAACTGCCATGCATATTGCGGCTGTGGAAGCCATTGAGGGCTATCTGTTCGAGCGCGTCATACTGCTGCGCGATACGCTGGCGGAAAAGGCCGAGGCTTATATGGATGTGGTCAAGATCGGCCGCACCCATTTGCAGGATGCCACGCCCCTGACTTTGGGGCAGGAGATTTCCGGTTGGGTAGCCCAAATTGATTATGGCCTGGCCAATATCAAGGCGACGCTGCCCCAGCTCAAGGAGCTTGCTTTGGGCGGCACCGCCGTCGGTACCGGCCTGAATGCCCATTCTGATTATGCCGTCGCCGTGGCCAAGGAGATCGCCACGCTGACTGGGCGCGATTTCGTCACCGGCCCCAACAAGTTTGCCCTGCTTGCCAGCCATGACGCCTTTGTCGGTTCGTCGGGCGCGCTCAAGCAGCTGGCCGTGGCCTTCATGAAGATCGCCAATGACGTGCGTTGGCTAGCCTCAGGCCCCCGCTCCGGGCTGGGCGAACTGACTATTCCCGAAAACGAGCCGGGCAGTTCGATCATGCCGGGCAAGGTCAATCCAACTCAGTCCGAGGCGATGACCATGGTGGTGGCCCAGATAATGGGCAATGACGCCGCGATTGGCTTTGCTGCCAGCCAGGGCAATTTCGAGCTCAACGTGTTCAAGCCGGTGATTGCGTACAATTACCTGCAGTCGGCGCGGCTGCTGGCGGACGCAGCAAAATCGTTCAACGACCATTGCGCCGTTGGCATTGAGCCTAACCGGCCCCGTATTCAGGAACTAGTAGACAAGTCGCTAATGCTGGTGACCGCTCTCAATCGCAAGATTGGCTACGACAACGCTGCCAAGATTGCTAAGACGGCATACAGGAACGGCACCACGCTGCGCGAAGAGGCGATCGCGCTGGGCCTACTGACTGGCGAAGAATTCGACGCTGAGGTCAAGCCCGAACAGATGATTGGCCCGCTCAAGCCCAAGAAGTAACGCGGCCCGCCACAGTCCCGAAACGCTAGAAGGGCACGTGGGTAGCGTCCCGCGCGCCCTTTTTCGCTTTCACGATAGTCTGGCATGGTGGCCAAGAAATTAGAAGCCAAGCCGTGATCGAGACCGTGATGATGCCAACCCATCGTGCACCGCGCCAGCGCGGTCGGTTTATTCCACCTCTGCTAGTCGTGCCCTTAGTGCTCTACAATATCGGGGCCCTCCTGTTATACACCGACTCCCCGCTGGGTTGAGGCAATGGGCTGTTCACTGTCGCCATGATATCGGGCAGGCCCTGGGCGATCACTGCGGGCGATTTCCTGCTAGTGATTGGCATTGTCATGCTGTTTTTCGAGGTGATGCAGTCGACCAGTAGCGGTCGCAATTCCATTGTCGAACACATCCTCTCCATGGTGCTGTTCGTGGCGTTCCTGATCGAATTCCTGCTGATCGGCGCCGCTGCAAGCTCGGTGTTCTTCCTGCTCATGGTGATAGCACCGATCGATGTGGCGGCCGGATTCACGGTGTCAATCATCAGCGCGAGACGAGATGTGACGATGAACTAGCGGGCAAACCCGAGGTCAGGATGAGTATCAGGAATTTTCTGATCGAAAGCGTGTCGGGTTCGGGCAAGACCACGATGGCAGAGGCGCTGGCGCGGCGCAGCTACCAGGTCATCCACAGCGATCGGGAGCTCGTTTGCCATGGCGACCCCCAGACCGGAGAACCGCTTGATTTACCGCCTGCGGGGCGCATGGTGAAGGCTGCTGAATGGGGGCACTCGCACTGGATCTGGCCAGTCGACAAGGTTAGATCCGTGGTGGCCGATATAAAGTAAGGCCATAACCTTCTTTTGCGGCAGTTCAAGGAATTGACACCATTTCATTGAACTGTTCGATCAGCTCTTTGTTCTCGATGTCGATCTTTACACCTTGCATCGGTGGCTTGTGAGCAGGCCGAAAGATGAGTTCGGCGGCAGACCTGAGGAGCGGGAGCTAATATCCCGATTGCATACCAGCAAAGAAGACATCTCCAAGGGTGGAGTGCTGATCGACGCCACCGCGCCGCTTGAACGCGTGGTCGATGAGATCCTTTTGAAGTGCAAGATGGCTGATCAGGCGATACAATTGCGCGGCTAACGCCTTGCGTTGAGCTGTCCCGACTGTGGTGTCTCAGGCCACCACGCTCTGGCGGTAACCCACCGGCATGCGCTTGACCGCGATCTTGGCACCACTGGCATAGGCGCCGATGACGCCTTGGGCGCTGCCGCGGCGGCGCAGACGCTGGAAAGCAGATTGTCTCGGCGGCCAGTAACTGGCTGACAAAAGCGGCGCCGGTCCGGCTGCACTGAAGCGCGGGGCGTGAGCGCGGCGCTTTGGTCAGCATGGACAGTCCAGGCTTTTGCGTTTCATTCTCATAATGAAACACATAATCTGACCCTATACCCCTAAAGGGTAATCGGTGTGCCAGATGGCAACGAATTGTTAACGAATTGAGGTGCGAAAACCTGATGTGGTTAACATGAAAATTCCGTGATCGGCGGGCAGACGGTCGAGACGCAAAAGCGGCGCCCCCCGAGGACGCCGCTTGCTAAAGCCTGCAGCTACTGCGCGGTGAGGCGGTTAGAAGTTGTCCTTGCTCTTGCGGATGGCCACGAACACATCGGCGGGATCGGCGCCCTCGAGACCGAAATGGCTGGCCAGCGCGGGGTCGTCGGCCCGCAGAAAGGGATTGGCCGCCTTGTCCTGACCAAGCAGGAAGGGAATAGTCGGCCGGCCGGCGGCGCGCAATTCGGCTACTTCGGCGGCCCACTGCTGCAGCGCGACATTACCGGGATCAATCGAAAGCGCGAAACTGGCATTGCTGGCAGTATATTCGTGGCCGCAATAGACCAGCGTGTCGTCCGGCAGGGCGCGCAGCGCCTTGACGCCTTCCCACATCGGACCGGGCGCGCCCTCGAACATACAGCCAACACCAAGCGAGAACAGTGCGTCGGCGCTAAACAGATGCCTGCCAACCGGTTCGTGGAAGACGATATGGCCCAGCGTATGACCAGGCGTATCATAGATATCGAAGCTGGTTTCACCCAGGGTCACCATATCGCCGCCGCCTACAAGCACATCGAGATCGGCGATCTTGTCGGCCTCGGCGCGCGGGCCTACCACGCGGGCGCCAAATTCGGCCTTGAGTTCAGGAATGGCTTCGACATGGTCGATATGGTGGTGCGTGATGAAGATATCGGTTAATTCCCAGCCGCGCAGTGTCAGGGCGGTCCTGATGGCGGCGGCCTCGGGGGCATCGATCGCCGCGGTGCGGCCGGCGGCCGTATCATGCACTAGATAACCGAAATTATCGGTCCGCGCGCCAAACACATCAACGATCACAGCCACTGCGTCACTCCGAGACAAAACCTATTGCTTGAAAACTAGGAACCATCGACCGAGATGATAACCAGCGATTAGACAAGTCCGGTACGAACCGGCAGAGTTGTGCCTATGACCGCTGACGTCCACCGCCTCATTGCCTTCTACCGATCGCCGCTCGGCCGGATATCACGCGCCCTGGTGCGCGAACAAGTGGTCAGCCTGGCTGAGGACGTGCGCGGCAAGCGTGTGCTGGGGCTGGGTTTTGCCACCCCCTATCTGCGCTTTACCCTGGACAAGGCCGAGCGAGTGCTAGCCTTCATGCCGTCGCGGCAGGGGGCATCGGCGTGGCCCCGCGAGGGGCCTTCGCACACTGTGTTGTGCGACCCGTTGGAAATGCCGCTGACCGACGCGTCGATCGATCTGACGATTGCCATTCATGCCATCGAGCATGTCGCCGATGCGGAAGAACTGATGCGCGAGCTGTGGCGGATTACAGCGCCCAATAGCGATCTAATTCTTGTGGTGCCGCGGCGGCGCAGCATCTGGGCGCAGCGCGACAATACCCCGTTCGGGCAGGGTAATCCCTATTCGGGCGGCCAGCTCGACAAGTTGCTGCGCGATCACAGTTTTGTGCCGCTAGCCTGGCGCGATGGGCTATTCCTGCTGCCGTTCCAGAGTTCGCTGATGCTTAAATCCACCCGCTTGTTCGAACGGCTGGGGCGTCTGTTTGGCCCGGCCATGAGCGGCGTGATCTGCGTGCGAGCACGCAAGCAGGCCTTTCCCGCGATTCCCCGACGCAAGCGCGAAGAACGATTCATCCGGATACCGGGCATGAATGCGGCGACCGCTCGACAGAGCTGAGAGCTGCTGCTACGTGTCCCAGTATGGCACGGATTGATGTTTTGATCCTAGTACGTCTTCAATTATGATCCAAAGCGGGAACGAACAGGGGGCGAATCAAGCGTTCCGGGGTATTGCTGCTTTGTTCACGGCTGCATGTGGTAGGCGCGGCCGGTGCAGGGCACAAGTCGAACATGGCTATCCCCCCTCAACCCCGCCCCTTTGGCGTGGTTTCACCGTTTTTGGCAAAAAATCGGACCAAGTCATCATCAACGAATGTCTCCCGGATCAAGGCATCGCCGCGCACATCAATTGCGAACCATGCTTTGGCGATACCATCGCCTCGCTCAGTCTTGGTTCAACCATGTGTCATGGACTTCGCAAGCCTGCGGTCGGAGGATGCGCTGTCCCAGCGTCTGGAACCGCAAAGCCTGCTCGTTCTGCAAGGCGAGGCGCGTTTTGGGTGGAAGCACGCCATCCCTGCCCGCAAATCAGATCCCTTCGAGGGACAAAAAAAACGCCCGAGGGCGCAGAGTATCTCTGACATTTCGCACGATAGTTCTGGCCAGCTAGGGGCAGCACCAAAACCAAAACCCCCAGAAACCTTGCGGGTCTCTGAGGGTTCAAAATTGGTAGCGAAGCCCAGATTTGAACTGGGGACACGCGGATTATGATTCCGTTGCTCTAACCAACTGAGCTACTCCGCCACAAGCCTTGCGCACGCCCCCCAGCGCGGGCGCGGTACAATTGCCGAATATTTAGGTTTGGTGCTAGCCGCTGTCAAGCCGCTTGCCACTCCTTCGCGGCGATCTTGCGCCGGCCGTTCAAATATCGGCACCAGTCTGTCCTGATTGAGCCGCTGCATAAGCCCAGCGATGTGCATTACATCTAGGCTAACAGGCAAGGCGCTTCCTGCGCTGGCCAGAAGGAGAATGAGCATGACATTTGAATTCGGAGGCATCCATCACCTCACGGCGGTCATCGCCAAGGCGAAGAAAAAACCTGGCCTTCTATATCCAGACCCTGGGCATGCGGCCGATCAAGAAGATCGTCAATCAGGTTTATTACCTGGGTGAGTATCGCCTCGATCCGATCCAGCCGCGACACGGCCAGGGAAATGGGCCCCGGCGGCCCTGGTGCTGAACTGCATGTCGTGGTCGACCCCAGCTTACTCCCCCGGCCCGTCCCGGTGCTGGCGGCGTGCATCACGTTGCCTTCCTCGCCCCCGATTAGGACAGCCTGCGCCTATGGATCGACCGCGTCACCCAGGCCGGTATTTGCTCAAGCGGCGAAGTGGAAGCCAAAACGCATCGTCGCCGCTTTGGAGGGCTCGTTGCGATTGTTGCATTTCCATTCAAAACGCCGATAGGCCAGATCATCAAAGGCGTGGGGGCGAACAGGTAGAACGTCTTGGCGGCCAGATGTAAGCGGGCCATCGACGGGCCCCAATGGACCGCGCCGATTTCGATCGAGCCTTGTTCGGGGCGAATGCGCAGCTAGGCCTATTGCCCCACCGCCCTGCCGCTCGCCTTGTCGACGACCGCCACATAGCGGTCCGGGCCGGCATTGGTCTTGTCGATGCGAGCTTCCATCTTCGCCACCGATTGGGTCGCCTCGCTGGGCAACCAACGATAGCGCTCGGCATCTCCCGGCAGGATGGACAGTGCATACAAGTCCGCCACATAGCGCGGTTCGAATAGCTCGACGCAGATGGTGACCGTTGAGCATGATGCGTTTGGGAGCAGATTTGGCGGGCTGGGGCACTCATGAATGGGTCTCTAGGATCTGTCTAAGGTCCTCGCGATAGGTGGGATAGAGCAGTTCAATGCCCAAGGCCTGCTTGATGGCGGGGTTGGAACAGCGCTTGTTGTCGGCGTAGAAGCTAGCCTGCATCGGGGTCATCTTGGCGTCCTCGATCGCGATCTCGGGTGGCGGCGTAACACCCAGCATAGCGGCGGCATGGGCGATGATATCCTGGGGCGGTGCCGGTTCGTCATCACTGAGGCTGAAGGTGCCATTGAGACGCGCGACAGCGGCCAGGGCGGTGACGCGGCCGATATCGGCGACATGGATGCGGTTGAACACTTGGCCGGGTTTGACGATGCGCCGCGATGTGCCCTGTTCGAGCTTGTCGAAGGTCGAGCGGCCCGGGCCATAAATGCCGGCCAGCCGCAAAAATGGTCAGCGGCACGCCCCGTTTGGCGGCATAGTCGCGCCAGAACTGTTCAGCCGCGACGCGCGCGGTCCGAACGTTCATTGCGTGGCACCAGCGGCGCCGATTCGTCGATCTAGGCGCCGCCGAAATCTCCATAGACGCCGACTGTGGAATAATAGCAGAGCCAGGAAAGGTTGTTCGCCGCGTCAAGATCAGCGCGGTGCTGCAGCAGCGCCGGATCGCCATCAGGGCCAGGGGCAATGGAAAAGATCGCATGACTGGGGCGGCCCGCAGGTCCGGGCCGAGCGCGGTGCTATCGAACAGATGCGCAGTAACCCTGTCGGCTTTCAGCCGTTCGGCCTTGTCGAAACTGCGAACGGTGCCACCGATGCTAGCAGTCTGTGCACCAATGCACAGCGCATGGGCTGCTGCTGACGAAAAGCCATAGCCAAAAAAGAAGGCGTTCATGCGAGATCCACAGTCCATTCGCTGGCCACATCGACATTATCCTCGCCTAGCAGATGGGTAAGAGCCAGCACTTCGGCTCGCGCCGAGTCCAATCGCCGCAACGCCCAGATGGCGGCGGCGCGCACCAGCGCGTCATCGTCGGCCAGATGTGCCTCGACCAGTGGCACCAGATCAAGATCGCCCGAATTGCCGATGCCAATCAAGACATTGCGCAGGAATCGACCCAGCCCGATGCGTTTGACCGGCGAGCTGGCAAATAAACGGCGGAAGCCAGCATCGTCAAGCTGCACCAGATAGGCTAGCGCCGGGCGTTCCAGATCGTCGCGGGCGCGCAATCTAGCCTCCCGGCTGACCGAGGCAAACTTGTTCCAGGGGCAGACGGCCAGACAGTCGTCGCAGCCATAGATACGATTGCCCATCGACACCCGAAACTCCAGCGGGATCTGGGTTTTGTGCTCGACCGACAGATAGGCCAGGCACCGTCGGCTATCGAGCTTGAAGGGTGCAGGAAAGGCGTTGGTGGGGCAAATATCAAGGCATTTGGTGCAGCTGCCACAGTTTTCGGCATGCGGCTTATCCCTGGGCAGCGCGGCCGAGGTTAAAATGGCCCCGAGAAACAGCCAGGAGCCAAAGTCGCGACTAACCAACACAGTATGCTTGCCCTGCCAGCCGATCCCAGCCGCCTCGGCCAGCGGCTTTTCCATCAGCGGGGCGGTATCGACAAAGACCTTCACCGCAGCGCCTGAGCGCCGCGCCAGCAGGCCGGCCAGTTCCTTGAGCTTGCCCTTGATGATCTCGTGATAATCGCGATTGCGGGCATAGACCGAGATGGCGCCCAGGGTGGGCTCGTCCAGCAGTGCCAGGGGATCGGATTGCGGGCCATAATTCATGCCCAGCAGGATCACCGATCTGGCCTCGGGCCAGAGTTCGGTGGGACTGCCGCGTCTCATGGCCGTGTCGACCATCCAGTCCGTATCGCCATGCCAGCCCGCATCGAGCGCGGTCTGCAGTTTTTCAGGCAAATCGGGCCGCGCATTGGCGGCGGTGATACCGAAACTGTCAAAACCCAGCGCCTTGGCGCGGGTTCTGAGTTCAGCGATGAGATTTTCAGGAGTAGGTGTCAACACCGAGAAATGTCGTTCTCGAGCAATTGGCGAATATAGGCAATGCCCCGCTCCTTGGCCTTGCTCTTTACGGCCTCGAGAAGGGCCTCGAGCAAACACCTACTCTGTGTCCGTCCGGGACATGCCATGCTTTCGGCACTTCAGGGTACTGTTATCATCCCAATTAAATCCCGCAGAGCCGATGATTTGTATATACAACTGCATATACGTCTTCGCAAGAGTTCAAAAATCGAGATCCGCATAGCTCTTGTGTGGCGGCATGGCCAGGACGCGGTCATTGAGCAGGGTGCGGAAGGCGGGACGCGATTTGATGCGCGAGTACCAGTCGCGGGTTTCCCCGGCCTTGCCCCAGTCGATATCGCCTAGATAGTCGAGCGTCGACAGATGTGCTGCCAGGGCGAAATCGGCTAGGGTTAGGTCATCGCCGGTCAGCCAGGAGCGGTTGGCGAACAGCCAGTTGAAATAGAGCATGTGCTCATTGAGATTGATCTTGGCGACGCGCAGCACGGCGGGATCGGGAGTGGCGCCGCGCTGGTCGCGCTTGACGATCTTTTCCTCTAGTACATAGCGGGTGACTTCGTCATTGAGCTTGAAAATCACCCATTCGACCAGCCGCCACATCTCGGCCCGTACGATCGGGTCGAGCGGCACCAAACAGGAGACGGCACTTGGCGTGTAGAGATCCTCGATGAGATGGATATTAGCCAGCAAGCCGACAATGAGCTGATCATTGTCATCGATCAGGATGGGAAGTGTGGCGGCGGGGTTGATCTCAAGCAATTCAGCTGTGCGCAACCAGGGCTTGATCTCCTCGATGTCGAGCGGCACGCCATACTCGGCGCACATCAAGCGGATGAGACGCGAGGCGGGGTCGAGGGGATGATGCAGCAAGCTCGGCATTGAAGGCTCATCTCTTTATTTTGGGCACGACTTGTGGACCGCTTGGTGCTCCTGGCGAAGCAGGCTAGTACTTAACCAGCCGCGCAACGCAGTTGGACAGAATTAGGAGATCAAATGAACGCCGATCAAGGTCTTTTTATGCCACTGGTTCTTGGAATTCTCGAAGGGTTTACTGAATTCTTGCCGGTCAGTTCGACCGGGCACCTATTGTTGGCCAAACATTTTTTCGGTCTGACCCAGTCCAAAACCTTCATCGTGCTGATCCAGTTGGGCGCTATCCTGGCTATTGTTACCATTTATTTCGCCAAGCTGGGACTTTTGATCCATGATGCGCTGACCGGCAAGGCCTATGCATGGCGATTTGCCCTGTCGGTGATCCTGGCCTGCGTGCCGGCCATTATCGCGGGCGTGTTGCTGCGCGACTTCATTCAGGGCGCGCTGTGGGAATTGCCGATGACCATCTGCGTGACCCTGTTCGTGGGCGGCATCATCCTACTGCTAGTGGACCGCATGCCCAAGCGCGAAACCTATGACGACATCTACCATTTTCCCTGGCACCTGGCGCTGATCATCGGCCTGTTCCAGATGCTGAGCCTAGTTCCGGGTGTGTCGCGCTCGGGTTCGACGGCGGTCGGGGCTATGCTGTTTGGCGCCACCAAGCGCAGCGCGGCCGAATTTACCTTCTTCATCGCCCTACCCATCATGACGGGCGCTTTTGGCTACGATCTGTACAAGAGTCGCGACTTAATCGACGCCAGCATCGCGCTGAATGTGGCGGTAGGCTTTGCCGCCGCCTTCGTGGTAGGCGCCTTCGTGGTGCGCTACCTGCTAAACTTTGTGTCTAATTACGGTTTCGCCCCGCTCGCCTGGTGGCGCATCGTGGTGGGCGGCGCCGGCATCATTGCCTTGCTGATGATGAGGCAGGCCTAGATCAGCTCCGCTTGAGTGGCTTGTAATTGGCCGGAATGGAGAAATAGTTGCGCGGGATCTTGCGGTCCTTCTCCACATCATAGAGCGAAAAGGTCAGCTCGGCTCCGCTGGGCTCGACCAGGCTCCACTGCACCAGATCAAGCGTATCGGTGTCGAAAACCAGTGACACCTGCACCGTGCCGGCGATGGTTTCGTCGATCACCGTCACCAACATATAGCCGTCCGACCTGCTCACATTGACGACATTGGCATCCATCAGATTGATGGTGTCGCCCAGGAACTGGCGCAGCGGAATACTATCCTGAGGATAGGCATAATAGGTCTCGTCGCGCCGGTTGAGCACATAAAAGCCATTGCCGATCGAGACGATTTCATCGCGGCTGGGCGGCGCATAGCGGAACGCGATCTTCTTGGGGCGCCCCAGGAAGAAGGTGCCTTCGCTGCGCCCGCCATTGGTGTCGATCTGCAGGAAGCGGCCAACCATGGTGCGAATAGCCGAATTGTGGGTGCCGATATCGGCGATCATCTGCTGCTCTTCCGGCGTCAAGGCGCGATCAAGAGCCCAGGCGGAAATGCTCAGGGAAAAGGCGGCGGCAAGGCCGAGCAGCAGGGCATCGCGGCGAATCATAAAATCTAGTCCCGGGCTTGGTCGTTGTTCCAAGCTACCCTAGAAACCAATTGCGGCGATAGCTGGTTCTATACGCTGACCGAGGTCTGGCGATCAGTATTGATCGCCACCCACCAAAATTTCACGCTTACCGGCATGGTTGGCCGCACTGATGACGCCTTCACGTTCCATTCGCTCGATCAGCGTGGCCGCCTTGTTGTAGCCGATGGCCAGACGCCTCTGGACATAGGAGGTCGAAGCCTTCTTATCGGACAACACGATATTGACGGCCTGGTCGTAAAGCTCGTCGCCCGAACCGGCATAATCGTCGCCGCCCACGCCTTCGCCCAATTCGGCATCGTCTTGTTCGGCGGTGACCAAATCGAGATAGTCGGGCGCACCCTGGCTCTTGAGATGGGCCACCACGGCCTCGACTTCAGCGTCGGAGACGAAGGGGCCGTGCAGACGCTTGGTGCGCCCGCCGCTGGCCATATAAAGCATGTCGCCATTGCCCAGCATCTGCTCGGCACCCTGCTCACCCAGAATGGTACGCGAATCGATCTTAGAAGTGACCATGAACGAGATACGGGTGGGGAAGTTGGCCTTGATGGTGCCGGTGATGACGTCCACCGAGGGGCGCTGGGTAGCGGTGATGATGTGGATGCCGGCGGCACGGGCCATCTGCGCCAGACGCTGAATGGCGCCTTCAATGTCCTTGCCGGCCACCATCATCAGATCGGCCATTTCGTCGATCACGACCACGATATAGGGCAGCATTTCGAGGTGGAATTCCTCGGTCTCGAAAATGGCTGCGCCGGTTTCGCGATCAAAGCCGGTCTGTACCGTGCGGCTGATGGTCTTGCCTTCGATGGCGGCTTCGGAGACGCGCTGGTTGAAGCCGTCGATATTGCGCACGCCGATCTTGCTCATCTTGTGGTAGCGGTCTTCCATCTCGCGCACGGCCCATTTGAGCGCCACGACGGCCTTTTGCGGGTCGATGACGACCGGGGTCAGCAGATGGGGAATGCCATCATAAATGCTCAGTTCGAGCATTTTGGGATCGATCATGATCATGCGGCACTGGGCCGGCGTCATCTGATAGAGCAGGCTAAGGATAAAGGTGTTGATGCCCACCGACTTGCCGGAACCGGTGGTGCCGGCGATCAGCAGATGGGGCATGCGGGCGAGATCGGCAATCACCGGCTCGCCGCCAATGGTCTTGCCCAGGCAGATAGGCAATTTGCCCTTCATCTTCTCGAAGTCAGCAGAGGCTAGCATTTCGCGGAAATAGACGGTTTCACGGTTCTGGTTGGGCAATTCGATGCCGATGGCATTGCGGCCCGGCACCACCGCCACGCGAGCGGAGATGGCGCTCATCGAGCGGGCAATATCATCGGCCAACGAAATGACGCGACTCGACTTTATGCCGGGAGCCGGCTCGAGCTCGAATAGGGTCACGATTGGGCCGGGCCGGACATTGATGATGTTGCCCTTGACGCCAAAATCTTCCAGCACCCCTTCGAGCTGGCGCGCCATTTCTTCCAGCCGCTCAGGCGCATGCTCGGGCGAGGACCCCTTGCGCTTGGGTTCGGCGAGCAGGCTAAGGGCGGGCAGTTCAAAGCCACCTGGCTCATGGAGAAACGAGGACTGAGCTTCGCGCAGCATGCGGCTGCCGGGCTGCGGACGCGGCGCCGGCGCCGGCGCCGGCGCGGTGACGCGTGGCTTGGATAGATCGACCGGATGGAAGCGCGAATCGCCCTGCTGGCGATGATTGGCTGGCGCCGTGGGGACATCGGCCACGAAGGGGATGTCGGTTTCAACCTCATCGGGATAGTCGAGTTCTGTGTCGTCATAGCTGGGCCGCGCATTGATGCGCGCCGAGACTTCAGGCGTCTCATGGAGAGCGGGGCTATCGTCAAAGCTGGACTCAACCGCATCCTTGCGCCGCGCGTGAATGCGGCGCTGGCTCGGGGCGATGACGGGTTCGTATAGCTCGATGGCGAGGGCGCGGCCATCCAGGCTGGGTTCAACCTCGTCCTTGCGCCAGTTGGCCGCCTCTGCGGCATGCCGTTCAGCGTGACTGTGGCGGGCCCGGCGATAGGCAGTGCGCAGGGAATAGCCCATATGAACCACCGCACCCAGCGCGATATCGATGACGGGGTTGGTTTCGGGTTCGTCGGCCTCGGCCTGAAATTTGTCGGTGCCCTTGCGGCCGGCGCTGACAGCAACAGGTTTGCGCGGCTCGGTTGGCACGGCGGTGCCCAGACCCATAGCGATCCAGAACAGGGCCAAGGCCGGCACGGCAATGATAATGGTAAACAGAACGGCCGTCATGGTCTGCGGCTGTGCGCTGGTCACCAGCGCGGCTAGACCGCTGAAGCCGGTGCCGATAAGCCCGCCCAGGCCGGTTGGCAGCGGCCAGGAGGCCGGCATCGCGACAAAGGCCAGAACGCCAGCGCCTAACAGGGTCGCGCCAATCCAGCTCAGCAGGCGCAGACCCATGTGACTGGGCATGCGCCGACGCGAAAAGTTCCAGCCCCACAGGGCTGGTGGCACCAGCATGACCAGAGCGCCCAGACCAAAGATCTGAAACAGGGTGTCGGCAATCACCGCGCCGGGAAAACCCAGCCAGTTGGCGGCCGGCTTAGTGGTGGCATAGGTAAAGCTGGGGTCATCGACCGACCAGGACGCCAGCGCCGCCAGGCAGACTGCGACAACGACTAGCAGCAACAGGCCAGCGAAGCGCACGGGGATGCGAATCGCCAGCGCCGGTGGCGGCGTGGGCAGCGGCTTGGTGGAGGCGCGGGTGCCGCGTTGTGGCCCGGCACGGATTTCGTCGAGTACGGGCGAAGGAGAGCTGGGCATGGGCGTGTCCGGAATGGCCCGGCACGGTCCGGGCCCAATCAGCGGTCATGCTAGTTTGGTCGGGTTAATCCAAGGCTAACCATCGGAAAAACGCAGCCGAAGCTGGCGCCCCCCCGGAAGCGAAAAAGGCCCACGGAAACCATGGGCCTTTTCATATTTGAGGCGGATTGAGCGGGGAGTGTAGCCCGTGCATTTTGCGAGTGGGAAGCCTTTATGGCGGGCCAAGGGGAGACACGAGCCGAACGCCACGATCAACCGGCAAGAGACAGTCCCGGCGGCGTACCGCCGGGACCAGATGACTAGCTGTTGTAGGCGTGCTCGCCATGCCTGAAGATATCCAGGCCATCGCTTTCCGCCGCTTTCCGCCGATTTGGGAACACGCAGGCCACCGAAGATCGCCTTGACGATCTGCAGCGCGATGAAGACCACCACGCCCGACCAGACCACGGCAACACCCACGGCGGTTGCCTGGATGACGAACTGGCCACCCATGTCATAGCCGTCCAGCGGATAGCCGCCGAAGGATCGGTTGGCAACGATGGTCGTCCCCAGTGCACCGACGATACCGCCAATGCCATGGATACCGAACACATTCAGGCTGTCGTCATATTTCAGCATTGGCTTGAGAGTTACGACGGCCAACAGGCAGACTAGACCGGCAACGGCGCCCGAGACAACACCAAGAGCCGATGAATGGCCACGGGTGACCTTTTCACCGATCGCCCAGGCCAGAGCGGCCGCAGCAGGCGCGATGATGGTGTTGAGCAGAGCAACGGCGGTCAGACCATTGGCTTCAAGATTGAAGCCGGCGTTGAAGCCGAACCAGCCGAAACACAGCAGGCCGGCACCAATATAGGTGATGATCAAATCATGTGGTGCAATGGCTTCCTTCATGAAGCCAAGCCGCGGTCTAAGCAACCAGGGCGGCGACGAGACCGGCGACACCGGATTTGATGTGCACGACGGTGCTACCAGCGAAGTCATAGGCGCCCAGATTGAACAGCAGGCCAGAACCAGCCCAGACCATGCGGGACGTAGGGACGTAGGGACGTAGGAAAAAGTGAACTAGATGGCCAGGAAAGTCATCAGAGCGCTGAACTTCATGCGTTCGGCAATGGCGCCGACGATCGGCGTCGAGATGATGCAGGCGAAGGTCAGCTGGAAGACCACGAAGACGATCTTGGGCAGGTCGCGCCCGACCGAGAAGGTTGCCGCCGCGGTATCAGGGCTAATGCCCGACAGGAAGAAGGCAGAGAAATCACCAACAAAGGCAGACAGACCTCCCTCGCCTGCGCCTTCAAAGGCTAGCGAATAGCCATAGGCAATACACAGCAGCGCGATCATCGAGAAGCCAGCAAAGACCTGGGTTAGTACCGATAGAATGTTCTTGGACCGGACCAGGCCCACCATAGAACAGGGCCAAGCCAGGCACGGTCATCACGATAACGACCATGACGGAGACCAGCATCCAGACGGTATCGCCCTTGTCGACCACGGCGGTAACCGCATCGGCTGCCGGCGTAACCGCGTCCTGAGCAAAGGCTAGCAGGAGAGGGCCAGTGCGACGCCTCCGAGAGGTTTTGTCGTCTTCATCTTAGTTTCTTAAATGACGCTTAGATGGCGGCTGCGCCGGTTTCGCCGGTGCGAATGCGAGTGACAGCCAGCAGGTCGAGCACGAAGATCTCGCCATCGCCGATACGACCGATCTGGGCGCTATCGCGGATGGCGTTGGAAACGTCGTCGTAATGGAGTCGTCGACGGCGATCTCAATTTTGAGCTTGGGCGGGAAATGCACCGCGTATTCGGTATCGCGGTAAATTTCAGAATGCATTTTTGACGGCTGCTTATCGCAATGGCGCGACCTATGACAGACGGGCAAGCAGCCGCTATGCCCAGGTCCGCTAGACCAGACCAAGGCGATGGTCATAAGGCGGCATTGCCGCGTGAACGAAACACACCATACTGGCAGTAGATCAAGCCGGGTCCGGCGTAGCCGGCAACTTGGCAGCGCGGCTGGTTCGGCGTAGGGGTCAGAACATGCAGATGGAAACCGATATGCAGGATCAGAATCGCTTTGATGTTGTTATCGTGGGCGCCGGGCCGGTCGGTCTGACGCTAGCGCTAGCGCTGACCCGGTCGGCCCGGGGCATTGTCGTGGCCCTGGTGGACCGGCGCCCGCTCTCGGTGCCGCGCGACAATCGCGCATCGGCGATCGCGGCCGGCGTCCGGCGGATGTTTGAAGCGCTGGACGTGTGGTCAGCCATGCAGACAGAGGCGCAATCCATCACCGCTATGCGGATCACCGATTCGGGCCAAGGCGATATTTCGCGCCCCCTGTTCCTGAGCTTTGACGGCGATGTGGCGCCTGGCGAAGCCTTTGCCCATATGACGCCCAATCGGGTCAGTGTGCAGGCATTGATGGACGCGCTGGGCCAGCAGGCCAGCATTATCGCGCCGGCCGAGGTAAGCGGCTATGCCTGTGATGGCGACCTGGCCCAATTGTCGCTGGCCGATGGCCGCGTCTTGCGCGCGCCGCTACTGGTGGCGACCGATGGGGCACAGTCAGCCCTGCGCGGCATGGCCGGGATTGGCGTAACCGGGCATGATTATGGCCAGACCGGACTGGTCGCTACCATTGTCCATGCCCTGCCCCATGAAGGGATTGCCTATGAGCATTTCCGGCCAGCGGGTCCATTTGCCAGCCTGCCGCTGCCCGGCAATCGTTCTTCGCTGGTCTGGACTGAACGCAGCGCTGCGGCGCAACATTATCTTGGGCTCGACCCGGTGGCGCTGGCAGCTGAAATCGAGGCGGCAATGGGCGCCACGCTGGGCGCGGTCACGCTGGAAGACCAGCTGATGGGGTTTCCGCTCCGCCTGCAGATCGCGCGCAGTTTCGTCGCCCCACGGCTCGCATTGGTGGGCGACGCTGCCCATGTGGTGCACCCGATTTCGGGTCAGGGTCTCAATCTGGGGCTGAAAGACGTTGCGGCACTGGCCGAAGTGGTAATTGAGGCCATTCGGCTCGGGCTCGACCATGGCAGTGACGATGTGCTGGCGCATTACGAGCGCTGGCGTCGGCTCGACATTGCTAGCATGGCGGCAATGACCGACGGGCTCAACCGCCTGTTTTCCAATGATGTGGCGCCGGTCCGCGCCCTGCGTGATTTAGGCCTGGGGTTAGTGAATCGGGCGAGTCCAGTCAAGTCTGCCCTAATTCAGAGTGCTGCCGGCATCTCCTCGGGCGGACCCAGACTGCTCAGCGGCTTGCCGCTCTAGATCATTCCACCTTCAAACGGATGCGGGGCTGAAACGCGCCAGCGCCCGCAGCACGCCAGCGGCTTCGTCACGGCGGTCCCAGGGCGCGAAGAGATGATCGTGATAAAGGCCGCCACCACATTGGCGCTGATGCCAGCGCCGGTCAGCGCGGTCGCTATGGCGGCGGTCATGCTCGACCGCGTCGAGCGCTGAATGCACCATCATGGTGATATGAGCCCAACGCTCCTCGGCGGCGATGCCTGCGGCTGCCAGGGCGTCAAGCTCGGCGATCACGATTAGCCCCTCGGCCTCGGTAATCAGGCCAAACGGCACAAGCCCCAATGGAAGCGCCTGCCCGTGCGGCAGCGCGGCGAGGCCGAACGGGCGCGGATCAAGCATCGGGTCGAGCCCGACCAGCAGGCGGGAGAGATCGGTCTCACCCGCCATAGTGATCGGAATCGAGATCAGGCAGGCCGCGCAGCGATTCGGGCTCGACATTGCGCGCCTCGTCCAGGCTGAGCAGCGGCACCCCTTTGACAACGGGGAAAGCAAGGCGGGCCGCCACGGATATCAACTCCTGGCGATCCGCCGACAGGGTCAGCTGGGTCTTGGTCAGTGGGCAGACCAGCATTTCGAGGGTTTTGACATCAAAGATGTGTCGCGGATTAGTGGGAGGAGAAGTCATCAATTAAGTCGCGCCGTGCCACCACCGCCACCGCGCGCCATTTCATATTCGGTCATGGCAATCAGCGTTTCGGCGCGCTGCTTCAGCGTCGCCGCCTCTAGCAGCACCTGCTTGTCGGCCGGGTCATAGGGCCCCACCATGCAGCAGAAATTGATCAGATCGGCCGTGCCGGTCCATTCGATCTCGTCCCAATTCAGCTCGATATTCGCGAAATCGGCATAGTCGCGCATCAGCTTGACGAAGCGGGCACGATCGACGGCCTCCTCGCCGAAATCACGGGTAAAATCGGTGGCGAAATCACTGCCATCGACCATGCCCTGGCGATAGGGCGTCATCACAGTCAATTCATGGGCGAGGCGGAACCGGGTTATCCCTTCGAGAATGATGAAGTAACGTCCCTCGCCGATTTCCTCAAAATGGGTGATGCGGCCCAGACAGCCAATGGCTTGCAGCGGGTCGTGCCCATGCGGGCTTTCCTCGGAAGTGTCTTCGGGCTGGATCAGGCCAATCAGGCGGTCG
Organism: Candidatus Devosia symbiotica; assembly: GCA_025050575.1. GTDB lineage: Bacteria > Pseudomonadota > Alphaproteobacteria > Rhizobiales > Devosiaceae > Devosia > Devosia symbiotica. The sequence continues at coordinate 1,570 of JALBVE010000014.1, read as the reverse complement.
CCACGCAGAGCTGCATCGACCATCTCGATATAGCGCGGCTCAAAGACGTTGAGCGGTCGGTGTGAGAACGGCAGCAGCAAGCCCCCCGAGAGCGGGAATAGTGGCACCGATTTGGGCAGATCAGCCGGTTGGGCTGGACGCTTGAGCATGGTCGCGGCTCTCCTAGGAGAACAAGGCAGTCGATAACAGGCGGCGGCCCTTGGCCGTTGCAGGGTTCTTGAGGCCCCAGGCATCGAAGAATTCGAGCAGTTTGGCGCGCGCGCCATCATCGTTCCAGCTGCGGTCGCGCTTGAAGATAGCAATCAGTGCCTCGGCGGCCTCGATGCGCCGGCCATCGGCATTAAGCGCCAGCGCCAGGTCAAAACGGGCCTGATGATCGTTCGGATTGGTTGCCAAAGCGGCTTCCAGCGCCGATGTGTCACTGACATTGGCAGCTTCGAGTTTGAGGCGGACCGAATTGGCAGTGCTGATATAGGCTTCGGCCTTGCGCTCGGCTTCGGGCACCAGATCAAGCGTAGTCTGAGCCTGTTCGGTTTCGCTGGCGGTTAGATAGATCTGGGCCAGCCCAATCAGGGCGGCGACGTTTTCGGGCTGGTTCTGAATGACCATGCCAAACATATGCGCGGCGCTACCCAGATCGCCGGCCGCCAGGGCCTCGTTGGCGGCTTTGATGGCGTCGGCGATCTGCGCCTCGATCGAGCCTTGGCTAGGCGTCGGTGCGGGGGCAGCAGCAATCACCCTGTCGGCGAAGCGGCGAATCTCAGACTCGGGCATGGCGCTCATGAAACCATCTACCGGACGGCCGCCGGCAAAGGCAAACACCGCCGGAATTGACTGCACGCCGAGCTGGCCAGCGATCTGAGGATGCTCATCGATATTAATCTTGATCAGCTTGATCGCCCCGGCCTTCTCGATGACCACTTTTTCGAGCGCCGGTGTGAGCTGGCGGCAAGGTCCGCACCAGGGCGCCCAGAAATCGACTAGGACGGGCTGCTTAAGCGAAGCATCAATCACATCGGCCTTGAACGCGGCATCGCTGGATTCCCTGATCAGGGCGGTAGCGGACGGCACATTAGTAGGGGCGGCAGCGAGATCAATGATAGGAGTGGACATATAAAAGGCCCTTGCAGCTAGGCGAAATCTGAAAGTTCTGGGCCCTTCTTGCGCCCGCGAACCGGGATGTGACAAGCCCTTCAATCCACAAGGCGACACCAAGATGACGCAGCTGTCAAAATGTGGATTGCAATCGGGCAAGTGTTTAGGCATATATGCTCGCGTCGGCCGCGCATAACACCAGTCGCAGACGATGGAATGCGGGTGTAGCTCAGGGGTAGAGCATAACCTTGCCAAGGTTAGGGTCGTGGGTTCGAATCCCATCGCCCGCTCCAAAGCTTCTCCTTCGCAAGGGAAGTCAAAATGAAAAGGCCGGACAGCAATGTTCGGCCTTTCGTTTTTCTCTGACCTAGCAGCTGATTTTTGGCGGCGCTGTTCACGGCAGAACAAGGGGTTATCTAGCGCCTGCGGCAACACTCGATCACCAGCGACTGCCCGCTTGGAGTTAGAGGCTGTT
>JALBVE010000139.1 GCA_025050575.1 Candidatus Devosia symbiotica | reverse complement strand
TGAGGGTGAGCAGATCCGTGGTTGTGCCACTGCCGGCATTACACCGATGGCGCCAAGGCCAAACACCTCTCCCGCCCAAGCCCGCGCCCTTTGGGGCAAATCTGCGTTCGTCTATCAGCCTGACACCGATACCTATCGCTGTCCTGTTGGCGAGCAACTCTAGAAGCGCCACGCCACGGTTGAAGCCGGCAAGCTCATCAACG
>JALBVE010000138.1 GCA_025050575.1 Candidatus Devosia symbiotica | reverse complement strand
CGCCGCCAGTCTTTGAGACGAGCGAACGTGTTCTCGATTTTGTAGCGCTGGCGATTAAAGTATGGGGTCATAGCTGTGCTGAACGCGATGTTTGGCACGCGGCGGAATGCAGGGCGCGATGCCGCGAGCGACGAGCGCCTGGCGAAAGGCTGCGGAACTGTAAGCCCGATCAGTCAGCAGGGCGCCGGCCGGAGGCAAGTCTTCGACCATT
>JALBVE010000137.1 GCA_025050575.1 Candidatus Devosia symbiotica | reverse complement strand
CTTATCCAGCTCGCCGAGCTTTGCATTCAGCTGATCCAGCAGATCGAGCATCGTGCGGAACATTGGCCTGACTGCATCCGGCAGCGATGAGCCCATCTCCCCTTCGAGCAGATCGCTCAATACAGGGATGTGCGAGGAGCCCTTGTACGACCCAGCTATACTCAGTCAAATGACCTCGGATGGCGTTGATCAACTGGGTCCACTGCCGCAC
>JALBVE010000136.1 GCA_025050575.1 Candidatus Devosia symbiotica | reverse complement strand
TTTCGCGTTCGGAAGTGGGTGGCACCCATCTATACCTTTTATGGTGCCGAAGACGTGCTCGACAGTACAGCGGCGGATCGCCATCGATTCCGATATCGCATTGAGCCCACGCTCCATGTCATCGAGCACGCCCTCGTGCTCCCAGCGGCGAATGCACCTCTTCTTTGCCAGTCGTGTACAGGGAGCGGGATGGACAGGCACCGCAAGCCTTCTGGTTGTAAATAGA
>JALBVE010000135.1 GCA_025050575.1 Candidatus Devosia symbiotica | reverse complement strand
GTCGTCCTTGGCCTGGTAAGGCGGAAAAGACCGGCCAAGACCCTGGATTAAACGCAGGCGAACCAACAGCAGTATAGGCTTACGCCGTTTCGGGCCCAACCGCCGCCGAGCAGAAGCTTTTCAATGTTGCGATCGACCGGCCTTACTGTGCCGCTAGTGCTGGCGTCAGCGACTGCCGACCTGTCCTTTGACCAGAGGACTGTGGCCGCTTCTACGATGGCAACAAGCCGCTCGA
>JALBVE010000134.1 GCA_025050575.1 Candidatus Devosia symbiotica | reverse complement strand
ATGCAATTAGGACCGATTTGCAAGGCGAGAGGAATCGATCGGGGAGGGGGTGTGACGTGGCGTGAAGAGGGGAGGTGAAGGGTGTGGGAGTAAAAAGTGAGAGGGGGTGTGGGATTGAAGAGCGGGCGTGGTTTTTTGGACGGCGCAGAGCTGCGGATAACTCAATTCGCACAGAAACGCTGCGCTGTGCCAGACGCGCAAGTGGGGCCGCATGGCCCTAAAGTCGAGATGAGCTA
>JALBVE010000133.1 GCA_025050575.1 Candidatus Devosia symbiotica | reverse complement strand
CATGGTGCCCGGTGCTTAGCCAGGTCTTCCGGTCGATGTAGCTGAACGCGCGCGAAACTAAGTTCTGTCAGATCGAGTTTATCGACAAAAGCATCGATGATGCGAACGGGGTTATCTGCATCCACATAGTCCTCAAGACACGCCGGCAGAAAGCCCGCCTGCTGTTGGTCAGCAACTTCAACGAAACGTCCCATAGAGCACCTCCGAAGTAGTGCCGCATCATACCATAATCAGGAATTTTTACACAGCCTCGGGT
>JALBVE010000132.1 GCA_025050575.1 Candidatus Devosia symbiotica | reverse complement strand
GGTAGGGTCGGGTTGCTCACACCAACCTGATACTGGAAGAATCACCGATGATCGCCTTGATACCTTCGTGAGTATCGGAGATGACCAGCTTCACCCCACGGAGGCTGCGGCGGGTCAGCTTGCGCAGGAACTCGGTCCAGATCGGCTCAACTTCTGAGATGCCGATCTCCATGCCGAGCACTTCGCGCCGGCCATCGGCATTAGCCAGGACTTGCGTCGCCCTCCGACGCACCTTGAGGTATGTTGCGTCAATCCAAGTATAACTAAGG
>JALBVE010000131.1 GCA_025050575.1 Candidatus Devosia symbiotica | reverse complement strand
GGAGGCCGACAGTACAGAGACCAGACCGGCCACGCCGCGGATCAAGCACCTGACGGAGCAACTGTCGTCGCTGCGCGGACGTCTTAGGGAAATGCGTGGAGATTGGCCGGCAACTGCAAACCGCTCTCGATGGACAAATCTTAGGCGACTGGGGGCGACCATCGCGGCATGGTCGGTTACAATGTCCAGGCAGCCGTCGATACCAAACATCATATCGTCGTTGCCAACGTGGTGACGAACCAAGGCGATGATCTCTCGCAACTGCTGGACATGGTTAGAGGCTGCTAAAGCCGCAACCGGCTCGTCCGATATGATTGCTCTTGTGGACCACGGGTACTA
>JALBVE010000130.1 GCA_025050575.1 Candidatus Devosia symbiotica | reverse complement strand
AACGATCGGGAATCTATACGAGATCATCGCCATGGCTGGCTGCGCCCCACCCTGCTGTCGGCGCTGATTGCGCTGATTGTTCTAATGACAGGCGGCGTCTATCTCGATCTCCAGAGTTCAACCATCAATCAGGAGCGCGCGGGCGCGGGTATTGGCCAAACTGGCACTGGTTCGCGCCAAGCTTGAAGGCAATATCACCGCCAATATCCAGCTGGTGCGCGAGCTGGTTTCGATTATTTCCGCCGAACTAGCGAAAACGACTCCTGAGCGATTCCAAGCTTTGGCCAGCCATCTGTTCGACGAAACGAGCCAACTGCACTCGGTGGCGGTGGCGCCTGACCTGA